>RPOO01000090.1 GCA_003857025.1 Methanothrix sp. | reverse complement strand
GTCCCTTCTGAGATCGATCCGGATGAAGTGAAGGCGCTGGTGGTAAAGGGCTATTCCATTGAGAACGCCATCGCCGAGTTCATTAAGCCGCCCGAGACCGAGATCGTTCGAACTCCAGCAGGGGCGACTGTCGCGGCTGCGGCAGTGGCAATTGCGGCCCCGGATGCGCAGCCTGAGACGGCGGCACTGAGGAGCCAGAATCAGCAGCTTGCCGAGCAAGTCAGGACGCTGCGGTCCTATCTCGATGAGTTGCGAGCACAAAATGCAGAGAAGGATGCCAGGCAGCGCGATCTGCTCGCAAAGCTTGACAGAATGCGAGACAAGAGAGCCCGCGAGATCAACCGCGACCAGGAGATCAGGATTCGAGACAAGGAGATCGAGCGCCTGCGATCCGTTCTGCGCGGGGAGCGAAAATACATCAAGAAACTGAAGAAATCCCTCTCGCGCCAAAAAAAGATGGAACAGATCGAGGATACCCGTGGCCTGCGGCGGCTGAAGCTGCTGGAGTCCTTTTCTCGCGAGGCTGTAGCATCCGTCCAGGAAGGCTGGGGCCTGGAAGAAGGAGACATGGTATTGCTGCAAGACGCCAGCGGCGGCGGCAGGAGTGCGGCGGACCTTCTCATCGAGCAGGGAATCGAGGCCGTGATCACCGATAGCGAGATGGTGCCCTCGGTGCGGGAGCACTTTTGCGAGAAAGGCATTCCGGTCTTCTCCAGCCGGGAGCTGCCCGCAAAGATGATCGACAACCTTCCGTTCGTTCGACCGGAAGACGTGGCTTTCGCCCGTGCCCGCTGGGAAGAGCAGATGAAGAAGCGCCAGGCGGACCGCCAGGTGGAGAAGCTGGAGAGCATTATCCAGGAATACCGGGTGGAGCGGAAGAAAGAAGAGAAGAAAAAGCGAAAGACGGCCAGCGGTTCGAGGACGGGGGAACTGCTGGACTTTCAATAAAGCGCCGGCATCCGCAAGCATGAGCGTCGAATGACCTAGCCCTTGATTTTGATGCTTTAATAAATATTTGTATTGTATAATAATTCTAAATTGTTCTGATAAAGAAAAGGTCCCGGCCAATGCCGGGTATTGAGATATATCCGAATATTTTTATCTATTCAGCGACCTTACTCTGTGACCTCCATCACAATCTTGTTCAGAGTCCCGGTAAACTTGAATGGGCTCTTGTAGCTCTCATTTACCGGCGTCTGAGGATCTTTGCCTATCTCCAGGCCTTCATCGTAGGAGTATCGAGTCGGCACCGTCATGGCGATAGATGTCTCGCCTTCCGGCTTGCCGTTGATAAACAGCGTCACGGTGCCCTTGTACTTTCCAGTCTTGTTGAAGGCAACGCTTAGAGTTGACGTTCCAGTGGGCACTTTGTCCTTCGATGTGATGGTGTAGTGCTTCTGGCCCACGAAGTTGTAATCAAAGACCAGATGGTTGTTCTGGACATATAGCGAGAGTCCGGCAAACCGTCCACCAATGGAGAACAAAACGCCTTCGGCTCCTTTCTGGGGAATAACAACATCTGCGGTGATACTGTAGGAGCTGTTATGGGTATCGGGGATATCCGGCTCCATAGCCTTGTCCACTCCTGGATAGTAGGTGAATGTTCCTCTTTTGGGGGTGGATGGATAGCGCGATCCGATGCGATCATCCAGAGGCAGAACATTGTACTTGCTGGCTTCCGCCCACCAGCGTTCCTGCATCTCCTGCACTTTTTCCGGATTCATCGATGCCAGGTCGTGCGATTCCGAAGCGTCTGCGGTGAGGTTATACAGCTCCCAGACATCGCTGTCGAAGTCGCCTCCTGAGTTCGTGTGGTGGAAAGCGACTGCCTTCCAGCCGTCGTACCAGAGGCCGCGAGTTCCCATCATCTCGAAGTACTGGACAATCTTGTGAGTGGGCTCGTTGGGGTTATCGAAGGTATAGGCGATGCTGGTCCCCTCTATCGGCTTTTGCGGGTAGCCGTTGTATTCCTCAGGAGCCTGGACGCCCAGGATCTCCAAGACCGTCGGAACCACATCGATAGCGTGGCAGAACTGGTTGCGGATGCCGCCTTTATCCTTAATTCCATCCGGCCAGTATACTATCATCGCATCATGCACGCCGCCTTCGTTGGTGGTCCACTTGTAGAGCCGGTCGGGCGTATTGTCCGCCATAGCCCAGCCCAGCGGGTAGGTCGGATATGACATCGGTCCGCCGATCTCATCCAGCTTCGTCAGCATGGTGCTGATATTTGATGCGGATGGATAATTATATCCTATGAATCCGGAGGTATTGCCTCCTTCCGACAGCGAATTGCCCCATAGAACCATGTTGGTGTAGCCGTTGGAGTCACCTTCTGGACTGGCACCGTTGTCGGAAATCACCACGATCATCGTGTTATTCAACTGGCCTGTCTCGTTCAGATAATCGAGGAACTTGCCGATCTGCTCGTCGGTATAGTCAAGATACGCGGCATGAACCTCTGCCAATCGTGCATACACCTTCTTCTCATCGGAGGTGAGGCTATCCCAAGCCTTGACATACTCGTCCCGCGGCGGGAGATCGGTATTATTGGGCACTACTCCCAGAGCCTTTTCTTTGGCCAGGGTAGTATTGCGCATAACGTCCCAGCCCTGGTCGAACTTGCCCTTGTATTTCGCAATGTATTCTTGTGGCGCATGGTGTGGCCAGTGGCCGGCACCGAAGGCCAGGTAGAGGTAGAAGGGCTTATCCGAGTTGATGGCCTTTCCATCGTTTATAAACTCTATAGATCGGTTAGCCAGATCTTTGGAGAGATGGTATCCCTCCTCAGGAGTGGCCGGAGGATCTATGCGGTGGGTATCATAGACCAGGTCAGGATACCACTGGCTGGTATGAGACTCCAGGAATCCATAGAACCTCTCAAAGCCCCGGCCTGTAGGCCATTCATCGTAAGGCCCGGCTGCATTGACGTCAGCCGAAGGCGCAAGGTGCCACTTGCCCACAGCGTAGGTATTGTAGCCCTCATCCTTGAGCATCTCCGGCATCGTGGCTGCATTCTTTGACAGGTGAGCATTGTATCCGTCATAGCCGGTGGCAAACTCCATGAGTGTGCCCACGCCCACGGAATGATGGTTGCGGCCCGTAAGAAGACAGGCGCGAGTGGGCGAGCAGATGGCCGTGGTGTGGAAGTTGCTGTAACGCAGTCCTCCCTCCGCAAGCTTATCTATGTTAGGAGTTTCTACAGGCCCGCCGAAGCATCCGAGACCGCCGTATCCGATATCATCGAGTACCAGGAATACGACATTCGGAGCGCCCTTGGGCGGCTGGGCATCCTTAGACCAGCATTGGGTCGAGTCCTTATAGGTCAAACCTACAACAGGCTGGCATTCCTCGCTCTTGTTAGCCCTGACGGCCACAACGCTTTGGGCCTTGTCAGGCGAGACGACGTCGCCATAAGCCACTGCCTCCAGACTGGAGTTCGCAGCAAGCGGATTTCTCCGGTTGGTGAGCAGGTCGGTACCTGTGCTGGCATTCGCCAATTGATCATTATTAGGGTTACTACTCGTTTGAAGATCATTCGAGTTGCCCGCTCCTTGATCTGAAGCAGGGCTAATTGTGGCTCCCAGGAATATTATCAAAAGTACCAGAGCAGCCGTCATAAGCCTTGAGGATATATGAACAAACATCCCTCCTAAGAAAAACAATACCATCTTGGTATAAGATCTTTTACTTATTGTCCCACACAACTATCAAGAATTTTCATTGAACTGGCTTCTGAATCGTTCACTTTGCAGGCAAGCTAGAATTCGTAGATAGCGTAATATTATGTATGGAATATTGATTTTGGAATATCAAGACAAGAATATAGAGATGAGAATGTTTGTGGCGCGAACTCTTCAGAGAGAGTGTGCGAACGATACCGTTTTTCCTTCGAACGCAAGCCTTCCTACCGATATTTGCGGCTGCTGGACGAATATGAAAAAAAGATCTATCTGATTTATCCTTGTAAACTTGCAAAAAAAATGGGAACGAAGATATTTTCGTTTTGATCAGCTCGCTCCTCCTACTATCGGATATGCCCTTGATGGCGTATTTGGATATTGTTTCATGCTCGCCACAAGCTGCCTATAAACCGTTTGGAATGCCGTAATCGCGAAATCGTGCTCCTCTGCGAGATTGTGCTGCTCGCTTGGATCCATTTCGATATTATAAGACGGCAGGAAATTGGGAGTAATCGCTTTCCGGTCCCTGGAATGAGTCATATCCCTTCCTGATGATCTTGAACTGATGCCAGCGCATATTTGGTGCCGCATGTGTGGCAGACATATTTTCTCATTTTACCGGAATTTATCTGGTAGGTACCATATACAGTGACGTTTCCTTTCCCAGCAATTCCGAAAAGACTGCATGACTCATTGGGACATGCCACGTCTAAAAATCGAGGCATTTGGACCTCTTTTTCCCATTTTGCTGCACCTCATGTGGCGTGTGCAAATAGGATCTATAAATAACGGCCTATTCCTGATTCACAACCTAAGCTCACGATTTAGGGAAATGAGGGGGCGCCCGCGTAGCCGCAAGCTTTATATTCGACTTGTGTCGTACTACGTTGAATGCCGTAAGACCAACGGCGAAACGGGCAGAGGAGTGGGGGCTTCTCACACCCAATTTATTAAATCGATGGGAACTCCCGGGTGTTTGTCCTGGGATTTTCCGTCAATTGCTATAGACAGCGCTAATACACCGAGTTTGCTTTTCTCCGGCCTGGCATGTCAAGTCATAGCATAGCACACAGTTCATATACTTCCTGGCATCATCTCTCCGCACATGATTGCCTCAGTCGAGCGTTCTGTTCTGTCCGGCGAGGTCTATGCCCCGCCCTCCAAGAGCTATACGCACCGCGCTATTTTGATAACTGCACTGGGACCGGGCGGAACTGTTTTGCGGCCCCTTATCTCTGCAGATACCCGCGCCACAGTCTCCGCCAGCGAGGCCTTCGGGGCAAAGATCACAGTCGGCGATGAGGTCAAGATTCAGGGAGTCTCCGATCAGCCCAGGACTCCCGAAGATGTGATCAACGTCCTCAACTCCGGCACCACTATGCGCTTCTGTGCGGCTGTGGCTGCCCTGACGGACGGCGCGGTTCTGACGGGTGACGCCTCTATTCGCACCAGGCCCAACGGGCCGCTTCTCGGCGCATTGAACGATCTTGGAGCCGTCGCCTTTTCCATCCGCAACAACGGCAAGGCTCCGCTTGTGGTTCGCGGAAAGATGCGCGGCGGCACGGCCCGGCTGAACGGCAGCGTAAGCTCTCAGTTCCTCTCTGCACTGCTCATCGCCGCGCCCTTGGCCAAGGGCGACACAAAGATCGTGATCGAGGGCGACCTAAAGTCGCGGCCCTACGCCGAGATCACCCTGGACATGCTCGCCTACGCAGGCGTGCGCGTGGAGGCGGAAAGGCAAGAGTTCTTCGTTCCTGGTGGCCAGAGCTTCGGTCTGAATAGCTACACCATTCCCGGAGACTTCTCCTCGGCTTCCTATCCGCTGGCAGCGGCGGCGGTCACGGGATCGGAAGTGACAGTCAAAGGCATCCTGCCCTCCAGGCAAGGTGACTCGGCAATCATCGATATCCTTGGCCGCATGGGCACAAAAGTCTCATGGGATAAGGAAAAAGGGGATCTAAAGATCAAGGGAGGCGAACTGGAGGGCATCGAGGTGGACGCCAGCCTGACGCCGGATCTGGTGCCGACCATTGCCGTGCTCGGTGCGGTGGCGCGGGGAAAGACGACGGTTGTGAACGCCGAGCATGTGCGCCACAAGGAGACTGACCGGCTTCACGCTATGGCTGTGGAGCTGGCTCGCATGGGTGCAGATATCCGGGAGAGGCCGGACGGATTGGAGATCGTGGGCGGAAAACTGCATGGGGCCAGTGTTCACGGGTACCACGACCACAGGATCGTCATGGCATTGACGGTGGCGGGATTTGTGGCCGGTGGCACGCGAATCGACGCGGCGGAATCGGTGGACGTGTCGTATCCTGGGTTCTTCGAGCAGATGGCAGGAATCGGGGCGAGAGTGAACGTGAATTGAAAACGGGGCAGTCCCCCTCGGTCCGCTTCTTTTTCGGCTGTGAACTGCTGCGCCCCTTCAAATCGGCTCATCCTTCAATTCAATTATTTCCGGCAAACCGGAAAATTCTTGGCATCCCTAAACTCCCGACGCCGATTGGCTGGGGACCGTGGCATAGCTCATTGCATGGTCCATGATAATTGGTTTGGATAAATTTGTTAGGATAAATTTGTTAGGATAAATTTGTTAGGATAAATTTGTTAGGATAAATTTGTTAGGATAAATTTGTTAGGATAAATTTGTTAGGATAAATTTGTTTGTCCAAGGAAAAAAGATACAAAGTCCCGGGTTTCCGATTCATCTAATCAATAAAACCGGAACCATCGAGTTTCTAACCACTTTCTCGGCCACGCTTCCCAAGAGAAATCGGTTGAGGCCGCTCCTGCCTACGCTTCCCATGATGAGCAGGTCTACTTTCGACTCGTCTGCAATTTTCAAAAGCTCCTCGCTCGGATTTCCTTCGGCCACGATCTTTTGGCATGGGACACCGGCTTTGACGGCGAGGTCCTCGATCCGATCTGTGGCCTTGCGGCCTTCCTTCTGCATAAGCGTGAGGATCTGGTCTTTGATTCCCGGAAAGGATGCGTAGCCCGGCAGGCGAACCAGCCTTGCCACATCTACCACGTAAACGGCAGCAATGCTGCCTCCGGAGCGGCCTGCAATCTCGATTGCCGCCTGGGCTGCCAACTCGCTCGAATCCGAACCGTCCGTCGCCACCATGATTTTATTGATCATATCATCACTGGTCTGGTTTTTGAATGAAAATTTGATTGGTCTCAAATTCGCTTCAGGGATGGACATATTTAAAGATATTTTAAGGATATTTATAGATATCTTTTGATTAGTCCTTCCCGGTTGAAGCCATAACTAAAGCTTCTTCTCCAAAGATAGCAGGAACAGCTCTGCCTTCTCATCCCAGGTTCTTGCGGCCTTCAAGCCTGAGAACTCAAAGATCACCATCTCCACCGTCAGGTAAACGTTCGCTTTCTCCCTGATGCAGCCGGTCAACGCTTCCTCGCCGCGGCCCAAAGCGGAATGAATATGCAGCTTCAGCCCATCTGCGGATGGATAGACCGTGGCCATGCCGAAGGTTTCCCAACCGTCGTCAAAGTTCACGAAATGGGGAACGGGCGGGATCACTGGCTGCTCCGGCCCGGTCACGGCGCGGCCTTCTCGCAGGGCTCCGATAAAAAGAGCCATGCATGACCCGATCTCCTTTTCCCGCAAGAATTTTTGCAGCGATTCGATAAGGTCTTCGCCATCATCCATCTTCAGGACGAAAACCCTTCCTAGCCTTCCTTCTGAATACTGCATGCCTCTGAGCCTTCCATCATGAATCAATTCTGAAAATGCGTGTAGTGTGCCGAAATGTGCAGCCGCCGAACCTTAATTCTTTCCCTCGACACAGAAAAAAAAAATGGATTTATAAAAAATTGTGCCGTGACAGCCTAAATTGAAGGCCGCAGAAATGTGCGACCACCGAAAATATTTCTATATCTTGGCTGCGAATGAGTTCTTGCAGCAAACCATGAGAATGGATTGGCAAATCGTAGGTCGTGAATCATGCCTGTAAATCCCAAAAGAGTCAGGAGACTGATTGAGGCTGAGCAAAAGAGCGGGCCCGTCATTTATTGGATGAGCCGCGACCAGCGCGCAAAAGACAACTGGGCACTTCTGTTCGCTCAGGAACTGGCCCAAAAGCGCGGCTCGCCACTGGCCGTAGCCTTCTGCCTTGTGCCTGAGTTCCTGGGAGCCGCAAGCCGACACTACGATTTTATGCTGCGAGGGCTAAAAGAGCTTGAGATGAATCTGAGCGCGCTAAATATTCCTTTTTTCCTGCTCATGGGTGATCCCGGTAAAAAGATTCCATATTTCCTTGCAGAGCAGAATGCGGGCGCTCTCGTATCCGATTTTTCGCCTTTGCGTCAGAGTCTGGAATGGAAGAACAATGTCTCCCGCGAAGCGACCGGCAATGCTAAAATTCCCTTTTATGATGTCGATTCTCACAACATCGTGCCCTGTTGGCTGGCCTCCCCAAAAGCCGAATGGGCCGCCTACACATTTCGGCCCAAGATCAACCGTCTTCTTGGCGAGTTTCTGGTGGAATTTCCGCACCTGCAAAAGCATCCTAACCGATGGGAAAATGAGCCTGAGAACGATTGGGCGGCAGCGCAAAAGAGCACAAAATCGGATATAATGCCAGAGTCATCCGCAATAGACTTGATCAAGCCCGGAGAAGCGGCAGCATTCGGCCGTCTTCAGGATTTTGTGGACCATAAGCTCTCCGCCTATGATCTGCAAAGGAATGACCCGAACCTGGACGGCCAATCAAATCTCTCTCCCTATCTGCATTTCGGCCAAATATCAGGCCAAAGAGTCGCCCTGCAAGTTCTGGCCGGCATGACTGATGCTTCGGCATTCCTGGAAGAGCTTATTGTGCGCAGGGAACTGTCGGACAACTCCTGCTACTATAATCCCAATTACGATTCCGTGCAAGGCTTCCCCAACTGGGCCAAGGAGACGCTTGATAAGCACGCAAGCGATCGGCGCGAATATCTCTACACGCAAGAAGAACTGGAGAGCGCCCGCACTCACGACGACCTATGGAATGCGGCTCAGATGGAGATGGTTTGCAGGGGAAAGATGCACGGATACCTGAGGATGTACTGGGCCAAGAAGATCCTGGAGTGGACACAGTCGCCCCGCGAGGCCCTTCGGTCCGCCATCTATCTCAATGATCGATATGAACTGGACGGCAGAGATCCCAATGGCTATGTGGGAATCGGCTGGTCTATCGGCGGCGTCCATGATCGTGCCTGGCGGGAGAGAGCGGTTTTCGGGAAGGTGCGCTACATGAGCAATGCCGGGATGAAAAAGAAGTTCGACGTACAGAGGTACATAAATTCGATCAACCATTTGCTGGAGATTTGCTAGAGTCCTGATTTTCCGCTGTGTTATTCCGGTTCATCGGGACTGCACATCGAGAATACACGGACCGAAATTCTGATTGCTATGAATAGAAAATGCCAAATAGAGAAAATCCAAATAAAATGCCAAAGGATGATCCATGTTTAGGCGTTATCCCGTAGATGGTTCTATTATTCGGCTGGACATCTGGCGCTATGCCCTGGCAGTTCTTATTGTCATTGCGGGCTTTGGGCTCTTTGCCTATTATATCTTCAACAGTGTCTCCGGTGCAGGCGGCGATCTGGTGCAGGTGGTCGTTCCCGGCGGCGCTGACTTGGACCTAAAGGAAACTGGGGAATACACCGTCTTTTATGAAAGCCGGTCATTTGCCGATGGCAAATTTTTCAACACCGGCGAGCAGATAAACGGCCTGCAAATCAACGTTGTGCAAAAGGCCACTGGCCGTGAATTGGCCGTGTATCCGCCATCAGGCAGCTTCAGGTATTCCTTAGGCAGCCGCATCGGTCAGTCCATCATGGCCTTTCAGGTCGATCGACCGGGCGTCTATCGGATCGAGGCGTCCTACGTTAGCGGAAGCGGACCTGAAGTCGTGCTGGCTGTGGGGAGCGGATTTGCCTGGAAGATCTTCTCACTGGTTTTATCCTCTCTGGCCATCGCCTTCGGCTCGATAGCATTCGCCGCGATAATCGCGATAACCACATATCGGGGACGGATAAAAGCAATAGCCCGCCAAAAAGAAGAGGAGCGGATTATTCGAGGACTTCATTGAAGAATCAAAAAAGAAAAAGAATAAGTTGAGAATGATGGGCTTCTCGCGTCAGATGCTTTTTCCTGTGGGAAAGGAATCGAGTTAATAAGCCAATGACATAACCATCATATGGAAGAGCTTCAAGGGCTCTTCCTGGTTCTTCCCAGCACCATCTGCTTGGTGGCCCGCTCCGCTTCGATGTTGCGGCGGCAGACCGGGCAGATCCAGATCCAGTCAAGGCCGGTCGAATCCTTTTGCAAATTTTCTGGAAGGCTCGACTCGATCCTCTTCAGCATGGGCTCTGTGGCATAGCGCTCGCCGCAGATCTTGCAGGCCATCAGGTCATAGGTGACGGTCGTCTCCGGGCTTCCCTCGTCAAATGGAACCAACGTGAGCGCCTTGGCCGGGCAGAACTCAACACACAGGTCGCACTCCTCTTTGCACTTCTTCCAGTGGACGGATCTCGTCTCCGGCGTCTCGGTGCGGGTGATGTTCTGGCTGGGGCAGACGTTGGAGCAGGAGAAGCAGCCCAGACACTTGTTCACATCAACTTTGATCATCTTCTACCTCCATGCGCCGCAGCCATGGCAGCGCGGGTGCGCGCCCGCCGGGAAGCAAGCTCGAAGTCGGTGCTCAGTGCGTTAGCCGGGCAGCTCAGGATGCAGGTGGGCGTCTCCCGTCCGGCGCACAGGTCGCACTTGTGGGCGATCTTGTCCGACCAGACCACACCGAAGGGACAGGCCAGGCGGCACAGCCCGCAGCCGGTGCACTTTTCCACATCAAAAGCCGTGCGCTCTCCGTCTTTGTAGAGCGCTCCCGTGAAGCAGGCCATGGTGCAGGTCGCCTCCTCGCAGTGGTGGCAGAAGACCGGAACCGAGGCATGGTCTCCGGCCATGTGCACATTGACGTGACCTTTTCCGCCGTGCACCCTCTTGCAGGCCACCTCGCACGACCGACAGCCGATGCATCTGCTGATATCAACGTAAACTGGCATTTAATCCCTCCGGGAAATCTTGCAGGCGGCAACCTTGAACTCCGGAATCCTCGCTTCCGGGTCCGTGACCTCCGTGGTGAGTTTGTTCGTGCCTGGGAAGTGGAAGGGCATGAAGACAACTCCTTTCTTGACCTTGTCCGTGAGCCGCGCCCTGGCCGATGTCTCGCCACGCAAAGATGTGACCAAAACCTCGTCGCCGTCTGCAATCTTGAGACGGGCGGCGTCATTGGTGTTGATCTCCACAAACAGCTCCGGCTCGCGCTCGATGAGCGAGGGACTGCGCCGCGTCATGGACCCGGCGTTGTGGTGCACGGCCACCCGGCCAGTGGTCAGTACGAAGGGATAGTCCCAGCTTGCGTTCTCCGCCGCAGCTCGATACTGCACAGGCACAATTGATGCCCTGCTGTCTTGCAGCTTGAATCCCAGAGAATGCAGGATCGGCGTTCCCGGATGATCCTTATCGGGACAGGGCCAGATCAGCCCCATTCCATCCAGGCGCTCCCGGGTTATTCCTCCATACTGGGGCACCAGGCGATTGATCTC
>RPOO01000089.1 GCA_003857025.1 Methanothrix sp. | reverse complement strand
TTCATCCCTGGCACTCCGCCATCAGAATATCTATGGACCCATAACTAGATATCGATTTCGCTTCAAGTTCAATCGCATTAGGTACGGCATTCATTCCCTCCCTTGAAAGGAAGGGGTCTTCTGCCTGTTTTCTATAAGCTCTTTTTACAGTCCGCCGGGCCTAGGTGAACCTGTTTCATCATTCCGCTATCTGATAGCCATCCGCATTTTCATCGAGATGGGCGATGCGATCCGTTCTCTTTCGGAGCCTGAAACATATTTCCTAAAACTGACAGCTTCTTCTCCGGCCCCATGAGAATCACCACGTCTTCCACTTTCAGTCTGAAGTCTTCATCCGGGTTGGCAATGGTCAACAGGTCTCTGTGCACAGCCAGTACTTTTACGCCGTTGTTGCCAAGTCCTGCCTCTGATATCGACCTCCCGCTCACGGGCGAGCCCGCAAAGACCCGGAACGTGCTGATCTCATCCGTGATCAGATCTACATTCGCATTGCAGTAAGGCTGCACGGAGAGGCTGCGAAACATCTCGTAGCTGTCGGATCGCAATTCGCCGATGAAGCTCTCAACCTCATCTCTCGGCACATCGTACCGCTCCAGGACCCTGGTGAAGATCTCTACTGATGTTTCAAACTCCTCAGGGATGACATCGTTTGCTCCTAATTCGTGCAGGGGCTTCATCTCCT
Organism: Methanothrix sp.; assembly: GCA_003857025.1. Classification (GTDB taxonomy): domain Archaea; phylum Halobacteriota; class Methanosarcinia; order Methanotrichales; family Methanotrichaceae; genus Methanothrix. Next base: position 11,009 of record RPOO01000089.1, on the reverse strand, counting down.
CAAGGTAGCGAGTGCGGGCGATGATGAACAGCTCGGAGTTGAGCCTGCGGGCCAATTCCACGATCCTGCGAGTGGCCGCCGGATCGGAGATGGCGATGACCATTACCCTTGCCGCTCGTATGTCGACATGCTGCAGAACGTTCTCCTGCGCCGCATCGCCGTAGTGGATAGGCTCGCCGTTCATTCCCTCATGCATCACAATCTCCGGATCGGTCTCGACTATCACAAAGGGAATTCCTTTGGCCTTGGCGGATCGGGCCACATTCCTGCCGTTGACGCCGTAGCCGACGATGATGAGATGATCTTTTTGCGACTGGGATGTCATTGTCGAGAGAGACTGTGATCTGTTCTTCAGTCGTTCGGGCAGCGGCAGCAGCAGCAAGCCGTCCGCCACCTTCGGCGAAGCCGCCATGAGAAAGGATGTAGCGCCCATAGTCAGCACAGCCACATCCAGAAAAAGCTGGTAGATGTCCTGGGTGAGAACTCCGCTCTCGTATCCCACTTGAGAAAGGATGAAGGAGAACTCGCCGATCTGGCTCAGGGCCAGGCCGACGAGAACCGCCAGCCTCAGCGGCAGGCCCAGGACGGAGATGGCAAATCCAGCCAGGGCTGCCTTGAGCGCCATGACACTGATCGCAATCAGGATGATGTAGCCGGGATTTTGCACCAGATAATTCAGGTCCAGCAACATGCCGATGGAGATGAAGAAAAAGCTGGTGAAGGCATCCCGCAGCGGCAGCATATTCCCGAAAGCCTGGTGGCTGTAGGGCGACTCGGAAATAATCAGCCCGGCTAAAAACGCACCCAAGCCCAAAGAGAGCCCGGCAAGAGAACTCATCCAGGCCACAGCGAAGCAGATGGCCACGATGCTCAGCAGGAACAGCTCGCGGTCCTGGGTCTTGGCGATGTGATAGAGGACCTTCGGCATGATCCACTTGGCGCTGATGATCACAAATGCAAGCAGGCCCAGAGCTTTGGCTGCGATAATGATGGGAGACGTCGCCTCTGTCTGCACTGCTCCCGGCAGCAGGGGAACGACGAGCATCATGGGAACCACGGCCAGATCCTGAAATATCAGCATCCCGAGAGTCGTTCGACCGTAGATGCTGTCGAACTGCTCTTTCTTTTGAATTATGCGAAGCACGATTGCCGTGCTGCTCAGAGATATGAGAAATCCGAGCAGCATCGCTTCTCCGGCGGGCTCGCCCAAAGCCATTAGGATGAGGAACACGACGAGGACCGTGAGCAAGACCTGAAGCGATCCGCCCACCAGGACATACTTCTTGAGCTTCATGAGGTCTTTTAGCGAGACCTCGATGCCCACGGTGAATAGGAGCAGCACGACGCCGATCTCCGCTAGATCGGAGACTTGAGTGGTTGCCTGAATAAGGCCCAATCCCTGCGGCCCGGCCAGGATGCCGGTGAGCAGGAATCCCACTATCGTCGGTGCCTTGAGGCGGTGGAAGATGAAGAGCACTGCAGCCGACAGTGCGAATACAACGACAATATCCTTTAGAAGCTCTATTTCCATCTACGGTCCTTTTATTATTGTATGTGCTTAGCTGGTTAGCTTTGCCGTTAGCATTTGGAGACAATCCAGTCCTCTCTGTCCCCATGTTGCCAGCATCGTCATGATTCGCTCATGAATCATTGTCCCCTTTTCATTGCGCAGCGTGCCCAAAATTTTTCTCAAAACCACATGGGGCCTCAGCGCTCTCTCTGCCCGATTGTTGGTTGGTTCTACACCTGGGTTAATGATAAATGTGAACAAGTAATTGAATCTGTTGCTAATTTTGCTGATGAATTTTTGGATTTTTTCGAGAGTGTACTCTTTCAAGATTGTGTAGTCCTGAAATTATTTCGCGTCCGTCCTAGTTTTATCCTGTTTGAATTATTCATATAATTTCACAACCCAAACCGTCTATGGCCAATTGCGAAATAAGCATCCAAAGGCATTTTTCACCTGAAAGCCTTTTCTGAAGTCTCCAGGCTTTGGACATCTTTTTCTCATTTTGCTACACCTCATGTGGCATGTGAAAATAGGATCTACAAATAACAGTTTATTCTTGATTCATGACCCACTCTCCCAGTCGCCTTGAAAAACGTATAGCAGAACACTCCATCCCGCCCGGCTGCCCTGTATAGATCCCGCACCCCGGCGTCGAACTCCTGCGCCCCGATGATTCCAGCGTCAATCGCCCGTTCACGAACACCCTCAATCATCGCCGTGAACGTCCTCTTGGTGAAGCCCTCCACAAGATCCGGCCTGCTGGAATCGACATAAACCATGCGAGGCGAGACCGAGACGTTGTTGCAGCCCGCATCGCATAAAAGTGGATAAAGCTCCCTTCCGATCATGGCATTGCCGCCCGCTCTCCTCTGTAACTCGACCTGACATAAAATCGCTCTGTGGGCTGCCTCGCTGTCGGGATAAAAGTATGCAGATCCATGATCACCTTCAATCACGGTGACGGTTCCGCCCGGTTTGACGAACTCCAATAGATTGCGGAGCGCCTCCACCGGGCGGGAGAGATGCTCAAGAACAAAACAGAGGAAAAGATGATCAAACGAGCCCAAGTCAAAGGGCAGATCGAAAATATCCGCCTGCAAAACCTGCACATTCGTCAGGCCCGCTGCAGCAACATTCTTTCGGGCCTCGGCAGCGGAGGCCGCAGAAATGTCAACGGAAGTAATCGATGCCTGCGGATTGTTCCTGGCGAGAGGAATCGTCTGCGCCCCCACGCCGCAGCCCGCTTCCAGAATGCGGCAGTTGGGCGGATAAATGCTATCGGAGTGCAGCAACTCTTCAAGGGTCGTGGCCTGGTCCTGCAAGCGCGTGCTTTCTCTCGGATCGTAGCCGTGAACATACGCATTATTCATGATAGCCTGTTGATGCTGATTTATATCTGTTTTCCGCTTCAATGGCCGGGCGGCGGCTTGACCGCAACAGTGCAAAGCAGTCATGGAGACGCAAAGGCAAAGATAAAGCCCCAAAACATGGGCTTTTAAAAAATTCCTACTCGCTTCAGGCCAGTTTCTTCGCTATGCTTCCCGCCGCCAGTGCACCCGTGGAGAACGCAGCCTGCAAATTGTAGCCGCCCGTGTCTCCGTCCACATCCAGCACCTCGCCTACCAGATAGAGCCCTTTCACAAGGCGCGACTCCATTGTCCTGGAATTGACTTCGCCGAGGTCCACTCCGCCCCGGCTGACCATAGCGATATCCCAGCCACCCAACCTCGCAACCTCTAGTGGAAGGCCGGTCAGATTATTGAACAGCGTGATTCGCAAATGTCTGCTCAATTGAGCACCTTTGAGTTCCGCAGGAATTCCGGATATCTCAAGAATTTTGGCAATCAGCCTGCCGGGAATGGATTGACCGGAACGGCAGAAGGCTGGCGGCAGATCCTCCAGCAGCGTTTTCAGACCTTTGCCGCCCATCTCTTCGGTCCTTTTGAGAAACCAGGCTTCCAGTTCCGGGCGTCTCTCCGGCGGAATTATCGAGAGGCGGATGGTGTCGCCGGGCATAATGTGCCGGGAGAAGTCGAGGATGGCGGGGCCGGAGAGCCCTTCATGAGTGAATAAAATGTCCCCGCAATTGGTCCTCGTTGTTTCGGAATGCTGCAGCGAGACCTGCACATCGGGAATTGAGATCCCGGCCAGTTCACGAAACGGATAGTCCTTGATATAAGCAGGCGTCAGGGCCGGTCCCGGTTCGATGATATTATGGCCCAAAGCCCTGGCGAACCGATAGCCGTCTCCGCTCGATCCAGTGGCCGGATAAGAGCATCCACCAGTGGCTATGACCACGAGCGGAGATAGATAGAATCCGTCCTCCGTTATCGCTTCAAATCCGTGCTCTATCCAATGCCCAAATCTATCTTCAAATCCATGCTCTTTCTTGGATAGCGATAGCACCTTTTGGTCGCTGTGCAGACTGATCTTGTGGGCCTCGCACTCTCGAACCAGGATATCCAGCACGTTTCTGGACCTCCCAGTCGCAGGAAAGATTTTGCCGCTCTCCTCTTCGATCATCGCCAGTCCTTTTTCTGCAAAGAACGAAACAAGATCCCGGTTCGTGAAGCTAAGGAGAGCCGGTCGCATAAATCGGCTATGCTCGCCATAATGGCTGAGAAATTCCTGAATATCTCCACTGTGAGTAATATTGCAGCGACTTGAGCCGGATATCAGTAGCTTGCGCCCAGGCGTGCCCTTTTTCTCAAGAACAATTATGCGACTATAATGTTTATTCTTATTATGGATTGAGCCTGCGGCTTTTATGGCGCAGAAAAGCCCGGAAGGTCCTGCTCCGATTATTATCAGGTCTGCCTCTTCACGGCAATTTATATTCTCGATTCCTGCCGTCTCCAAGTTCCTCATAGCTTGATCCGCCAACTCCGGCAGACGCTCAATAAACGTGCCCCGACTGGCCCACCAGACCGGACATGACTGCGGCGTGGTAGCCGCTGCCTCCGCCTACTTCCAGGACCCTCATCCTCTATTGCAGATCGAGCAGATCGCACATTATCGCCACCATGTGTGGAGCGGAAGATGGTTTGGCCTGCACCGATGAACAGGGGCGTGTCGTCATAGGCTCTGCTCTGGTAGGCTTGCGGCACGAAGAGTTCTCTTGGAACCACGCGACATGGCCCGGATCACGCGGTCGCTCACCAGGCCGCGCATGCCTTCCAGCAGGTCGTCCTTATTCAAATCTCGCGACCCCAGACTCGCACGATATCTTTGGCCTCTGCTGCATCGGCGAAGCCCTCAGACCGCAGCTTGATCTTGACTACGCGGAATTTGTATCCCTGCAATTCTCTAGTCTCTCCTACCTCTACCATCTCGTCACCCTGCACCATTGTTTTGAGGGAATGGGTCACGCCGCTATGGTAGACGGAGATCTTGAGCGGCACCTCGTCGGTCGCGCGGGCCCAGACGGTCTTTGCCTCCTCCGCTGCCGCAACCTCGACCCTGCGGTCGGTCTCGATGGAGGCGATCTCGGTCATGACCACGTCCTGCACGCCGTCGTCCACCAGCAGCTCATCGCCCACGTGGAGCACATCCTGGGCCGGGATTTTGATGAAATATGACTGAGAGCGGCGGTCTTGGTTGACGATGACCCGCAGGTTGACAAGGCGCTCTCTCTTTTTCTGGACGGAATGAACCGTTCCGCAGTTCTCACAACGCACTAAGTTCTCCTGCCCGGATTTGACAAGAGCATGGTCGGTATCTTCGCCGCAAGTCGGACAGAAGATCTGGTCTTCAAGCATGCCATAATAATTATTCTCCGAGGTATTAAAGTGTGACCTCCTGACTGCCCAACCATCCTGCTGAGCTGTGCTCGCCAATTTGCACTTACGATTTTGCACTTAATAGATGCCCTGAACTTCATAAAGCATAATAATTAATGAAAGTATAATTTACTCGTTATTATTTCTTACTATTATTTTTCTCAGAAACTTTTAAGTATCCTATTTCATTACGAGTCAATAATGGACGCAACTGCAGCCTTGGCATTGACAGATCCTCAGATAATGGCCGATAAGATCCAGATCACTGTGGATTCCATGACGGGAAAGCATATCGATCTCGTCACGCTGCAGCTCTTGGCGGATACGATTCAAGGTATTGACATAACATTCATACTCGTCAATTTCATTGTAATTCTTTTGATAATTATATTGACCCGCGCCACTGCTCGCATTGTGGACCGCATGTTGGTAAACCAGATCCCACGTGTGGTGAACAGGGTTGAGGTGAAGATGGACGAGACGGTGCAGCTCATGGTTCGCAGGCTAGTCTCCGCCACCATCTACATCCTGGGAATAATTCTCATCATTATGCAGATCCCGCAACTGCATAACCTGGCCACAGCCATGCTCGCCGGTGCCGGTATCGCGGGCCTGGCCATCGGCTTTGCCGCCAAGGATTCGCTCTCGAACTTCACCTCCGGCATCTTCATCGCCATCTTCCAGCCTTTCCGCGTCGGCGACTACGTGGATTTCAAGGGTGACTACGGCCAGATCGAAGACCTGACCCTGAGGCATACCGTGATTCGCACCTCGGACAACCGCAGGATCATCGCACCAAACAACACCATGAACACGGAGGCCATCATCAACTGGTCCATTCGGGAGCCGGAGATCAGTTGGGTTGTGGACTTCGACCTGGAAAAGGCATCGGACCTGGATCGAGCCAGGAAGATAATCCAGGAAAAGGTTCAGGCTCATCCCATGATTTTAAAAGACCGGCCTGTGACCGTGCTCTTGATTAATTCAAAATACTCTGAACTGACGCTGCGCCTGGAATTCTTCGTCCCCGGCAGGAATGTAGCGAAAGGGATTGGCTGCGATATCCGGGAAGCCGTCAAGAAGGAGTTTGAGATGCAGGGCATCCCGCCTGCGCAAGCGCCATAGCCTGCGCGCTAAGCGAGAGGCAACTCGCAGATCATAGTGAAGATTGCGAGCATCGTGCTTTTGCACCACGAAGATCCGGCGATCTGCTGCGTTGCTGCCCGCGGGTTCGGATGTTATGCCAAAGTCTCTCTTTTTGCGATAGACTGCTAATCGATCTTCATCCATGAACATCACCAGTCATTATTTCTTACACTCCACATTATTTCTCATACCCCTCTCCCAAAATCACCAATAGGGTATGGCTCTTTTATCAATATTTAACTCATCCAACAAATAAATCAGCTTTTGAGCCAAGAAAATTATACGGGCAACTCTCTTTTCGACGCTAACCTTTGTATATTGGTGATTTTGGTCCATACCGAGAAAATTCTTCGATGAACGTTCAGAGAAAGGTTCGGAGAAAAGTTCGGAGAAAATCCTTAGCCTGCTAAAATCCGATTCGGGATTGGCAGCAGGAGATGTAGCAAAGATGATCGGGATTACCCAACGGGCTGTGGAAAAGCAAATTGCAAAACTGCGGGAAGAGGGGCGCATCAGACGCATTGGCCCCGACAAAGGAGGCTATTGGGAGGTCGTTCAGTAACTTTTTTGCAAATCCGGCAGTTGCCTGCAAATCCATTTCCGCTACACCATTTTCTGGTGTTTCGGGCAATAGTAGCTCGTCCGCCCACCTATCTTCTCGTGCTTCAGTTCCTCTCCATCCCGCGGGCATTTGCCGCCGGAATGGCGGTGCGGCAAGAGGAATGAATCCGGCAACTTGCTCAGATCCGCATGAGTCTTGAGAGCAGTTGATAGCGTTAATTGGATGCCGGAGAAGAGGTCGGAAAGCTGCGCCTCATCCAGGCCGCGCGACTTGGGGCAGATTCCCGTCTGAAAGAGAGCCTCATCCGCGTAAAGGTTGCCAAGACCCGCGACAAGGCTCTGATTCAGCAGCGCAGACTTGATGATGCCTTTTCGGCCTCGCATGATCGCCAGGAAATCCTTTATGCTAATTTGCAGCGCATCCGGCCCGATCTTGCGCTCTTCCAGAAAGCTTTGTGGGCTTTCAGTCAATCCCACCTCTCCGAAGATCCGCGAATCGTCAAAGGCCAAGCGATGGCCATTATCGAAGGTGACGACAAATCGAGCGTGGCGCGGCATGGCTTCCTGTGCATTCTGGTAAAATAGGTCGCCGGTGAGGCCCAAATGAAGTGTTAGATAAAGGTCTTCCAACAGCCTCAGAAAAAGCCGTTTTCCGTGCCGGTATGCGGAGTGAAACTGCAATCCCGGCAAGATCTGCTGCAAGTGCTGCACAGAGCTGTCGCTCTGGATGATGCGCTTGTCCAGAACGGCAGCATCTCTAATCGTCTGGTGAAGCGACGTGGCCTCCAAATATCGACGAACCATCTCCACTTCCGGAAGCTCGGGCATAATCGGACGCTCCGCAATTATTTAGCAGAATATAAAAAGTCGATTAAAAATAGAGGCAAATACACTGTTATCTGGATCTATTCAGATTTGCTTGGATTTCGTTTTACCCTTGACAGGATAGATCTTGAACCGATACCTGCGCCGGATGCACCCATGCGTGCATCCGGCACATTTACCTTTAGCGCTATGTCCTCTTTCCCAATCTGATCTCAGCCTCCAATGCAACTAAAACGCGCTTGTATTCCGATTTGAGCATATCGGCCTTAATTCTCGCATCTTGCAGCGCTTGAGCGCGGCCCATCATCTCCAGCTCCTTGCTCAAGGAGGAGAGGTACAGCGCACCAACGTAGGCACTGCTGGACTTCAAGCTGTGCGCCGCCATCTGCAGCCCTTTGGCATCCCCCTTTTCCACTGATTGCTCAATCGCAGATATCTTCTCGGGCGAGTGTTTGATAAAAAGGCCGCCCACCTCTGCCACGATGTCGGGCTCTCCATCCTCTTGCAGCTCCCTAAGACTGGCCAGCACCGACTGATCGATGGGTTTGCATACATCTCCTTCTACATCAGACATCTCAGATCGCCTTGTTACACCTTATAGCATTTTTTCCCAGGTGGTGATAGAGTATTATCCGTACTATTTATCCTTAGCTCCTCAATCGCCATTATTTCTCAAAGACCCTTGAATATATATCTGACCCACACCATTATTATCCATTCAGGATCATTTTTTTATCTGGATGGCAGAATGGCTTTGGATTATGGCCACTGATTGGCACTCGGTTGCGAAATTTTTCCAGTCTTCTGAAATTACGTTATCAGAATTATATTCAATATAATTTTTAATCATATTCCGCTTATCAGGATAATGCTTTTCCAATGCCGAATGCAACTCTGCCATTCTCATGGGCTTGCTGATATAGTCGTCCATACCGGCTTCGATGCACCTCTTTCGATCTCCCTCCAGGGCATGCGCAGTTACGGCAATTATATGCGGCCCACAATCACCGAATCGTTCGCGAATCTTTCTTGCCGCCTCGAAGCCGTCCATCTCCGGCATTTGCACATCCATGAGAATGATGTCATATCTCCGATGCGCTATTGCCTGCAGAACCTCGCACCCGTTGGCCGCCACATCCGCTTCGATGCCGAGCTTTCTCAGCATGCGCAACGCTACATCCTGGTTTATCAGGTTGTCCTCAGCCAGGAGCAGACGCAGCTTTGCAAAATCATTCGCTTGTGCTTGCACCTTCTTGGGACTCTCCTGCATCTTCCCGCATTGTTCGGGCGTGGCCGGCTCGGTTAGAATCGTGAAATGAAATGTGCTTCCCACGCCAACCTCACTCTCCACCCAGATGGTCCCGTCCATCAATTCTACCAACCGTTTGCTGATAGCCAGCCCTAAACCTGTTCCGCCATACTTGCGAGTGGTTGACATATCAGCTTGAGAAAATGATTGGAAGAGTTGGCCCATGTGATCAGAGGGAATGCCGATGCCAGTGTCTTTTACTGCAAAATGCAGCTCGAATCTGCCGTCAAGTTGCGGTCTGCCTGTGACATAGACGGCCACATCTCCACGATCCGTGAATTTTACGGCATTGCTCAGAAGATTTACCAGAACCTGGCAGAGGCTGGTTACATCTCCCATCAGTCTTTCTGGAACAAAATCTTGAATCGAAAGAGTCAGATTCAGATATTTTTCCGCCGCTTTGGGCATCACGACATCCATGGACTCTTCGATGCACCTATGCAGATAGAATGGCTGGCACTGCATCTTCCGCTTGCCTTCTTCAATCTTGGAGAAGTCAAGGATATTGTTGATCACTGATATCAGGACGTCCCCGCTGCTTTGCACAGTCTCCAGGCATTTTCTTTGATCGGGCCCGAGCGGAGTGTCGAGAAGGATTCCGGTCATGCCGATGATGGCATTGAGCGGCGTCCTGATCTCATGGCTCATGTTGGCCAGGAATTCGGCTTTGGCATGGGCTGCCGCCTCGGCTTCTTCCTTGGCTTTCGTCAGCGCATCTTCCGTCTTCTTCATCTCGGTAATATCCCTTATTAAAAAGAGATACATGCCTTCCCCACCCGGATTTATGCGAGCCTCGAAGGCATATTTTTTGTCATCTATGAGAAGTTCGTATTCAAAAACCTGCGTTTTGCCCGTTTTCTTGGCCAATTCCATATGCAAAAAAGCCTTTTGAACTATCTTCTCAGGCATCACATGCTGCATCTTATTCCCCAGAAAATCCTTTGGAGGTACATAAAGCAATGCAGGATCTGATGCCTTGTAGTCGAGATATGTTCCGTCTTCCGCAATACGAAAGATGAGATCCGGCATGGCATTCAGAAGCGATCTGTTCTTTGCTTCGCTATTTCTTAACTTGGTTTGGGCATTCTCTTGATCGGTTACATCCTCGCAGGTCAGAATCTCCCGCAAGTCTTTTTGCCCTTTGCCGCCTTTCGACCATGTTGATACAAATCGGATTATCTTCACCGATCCGTCTTTGCAGCTAACAGGGATTGTTCTGGTTCGCTTGAGGCCGATATCTGAACAGATGCAGGTTCCTGAACTATTCCTCTCTTGATTCCTGTTCGCCATCGCGTCAGTTGCTATTGCCGGGTCCGGAGACACCCGGCGAATCCACTCACTCATGCTGGGAATTTCCGCAAGACTGTAGCCAAACAGATCTTTGAATTTAGGATTGATGTAGCTGAAAGTGCCGTCTGCTTCGATCAGCGCCAAGCCGAAAGGAGAGTCTTCGGATATGGCGGATATCTTCTCCATATCGAAATGCAGCTCTTTGAGGCCGACTTTGAGGTCACCTAATGTCGTCAAGATCGACTTGCGGACATGAGGATTACCGGATAATTCTCTTTGCAGATCCTCTATGATTGATCGCAGCTCATTTGTCTTATTGATAAAGCAGCTATCTATCATCCACTCATCCGCCTTAGGATAAGCATTTTCGTTCTCATTAATATTCATTTCGATGTTCTCGATATTTGAAGAAAATTATGTTAAAAGGTTCAATCTGATAAGAACATATCACAACTATTCACCAAATTTGCACAGATAGGCAAAAAGATATTTTCTGATTGTTCATTTTCATTACCGGATAAAATCATACTCGTTATTTGATCAAAAACCGGATGATCAAAAACGAAAAGAAATAGATCCCGTTCAATTA
>RPOO01000088.1 GCA_003857025.1 Methanothrix sp. | reverse complement strand
GGATGGTGCGGAATTTATGGTCAAGGCCGCCATTTCCGATTCAACCGATCCGCATTTGTTGCTAACCATCACACTGTAGCTTCCTTCGTCTTCGGTGCTTGCAGCCGGGATGCTGTAGCTGTTCTCAGTTGCCTCCGTGATGTTCTCGCCATTCTTCATCCACTGGTAAGATATCGGTTCGGTGCCGCTGGCTACTGCATTGAAGGTTGCGGCGGAGCCGATGCAGCCCTCTTGAGAGGATGGCTGGATTTGAATGGATGGTGCGAAATTTATGGTCAAGGCCGCCATTTCCGATTCAACCGATCCGCATTTGTTGCTCACCATTACACTGTAGCTGCCTTCGTCTTCGGTGCTTGCAGTCGGGATGCTGTAGCTGTTCTCAGTTGCACCAGTAATGTTCTCGTCATTCTTCATCCACTGGTAAGATATCGGTTCGGTGCCGCTGGCTACTGCATTGAAGGTTGCGGCGGAGCCGATGCATACCTCCTGAGAAGACGGCTGAACCTGGATAGATGGTGCGGTGTTTATGGTCAAGGTCGCTATTTCCGATTCGACCGATCCGCATTTGTTGCTCACCATCACACTGTAGCTCCCTTCTTCTCCAGCGCTCGCACTTGGTATGCTGTAGCTGTTCTCAGTTGCTCCCGTGATGTTCTCGCCACTCTTCATCCACTGATAAGATAGGGGCTCGGTGCCGCTGGCTGCTGCATTGAAGGTTATGGCAGAATCGATGCAGCCCTCTTGAGAGGATGGCTGGATTTGAATGGATGGTGCGGAATTTGTGGTCAAGGCCGCCATTTCCGATTCAACTGATCCGCATTTGTTGCTAACCATCACACTGTAGCTGCCTTCGTCTTCGGTGCTTGCAGCCGGGATGCGGTAGCTGTTTTCAGTTGCTCCCGTGATTTTCTCGCCATTCATCATCCACTGGTAGGATATCGGCTCAGTGCCGTTAGCTACTGCATTGAAGGTTACGGCAGAATCCACGCAGATATCCTGAGAGGCAGGCTGGATCTGAATGGATGGAAGCTGGTTCAGGGTAAGGGCTGCGTTGCTTGATTTGACCGACCCGCATTTATTGCTCACCGTAACGCTGTAGCTGCCTTCGTCGTCGGTGCTTGCGGTCGAGATACTGTAGCTGTTTTCAGTTGCACCCGTGATGTTCTCGCCGTTCTTCATCCACTGGTAAGATATCGGCTCGGTGCCGCTGGCTGCTGCATTAAAGGTTGCAGTGGAGCCTATGCAGACATCTTGGGAGGAAGATGGCTGAATCTGGATAGATGGTGCGGTGTTTATGGTCAAGGTCGCTATTTCCGATTCTGCCGAACCGCAGAGGTTGCTCACCATCACACGGAAGCTCCCTTCATCTTCGGTGCTTGCAGCCTGGATGGTGTAGCGGTTCTCAGTCGCTCCCGTGACGGCCTGGCCGTTCTTCATCCACTGGTAAGATATCGGCTCGGTGCCATTGGCTGCGACAACGAAAGTTACGGCAGAGCCGATGCAAGTCTCCTGAGAGGCAGGCCGGACCCGGATGGATGGTGGCCGGTTCAGGGTAAGGACCGCGTCGCTTGATTTGACCGATCCGCATTTGTTGCTCACCGTAATGCTGTAGCTTCCTTCGTCTTCGGTGCTTGCGGTCGGGATGCTGTAGCTGTTTCCAGTTGCACCCGTAATGTTCTCGCCATCCTTCATCCACTGGTAGGATAAGGGCTCGGTGCCGTTGGCTGCAACAAGGAAAGTTGCTGCAGAGCCGATGCAGACCTCTTGAGAGGATAGCTGAGCCTTAATAGAAGGCATCTGATTTATGGTAAGGGTTGCGCCGCCAGATTCGATAAATCCGCATTTATTGCTCACTTTCAGGCTGTAGCTGCCTGCATCACCCGGTTTCGTCTTGGGAATTTTGTAGTTGTTCAGATTGGCTCCCTTAATCTCTTCTCCATTCTTCATCCATTGATAAGAGATGGGCTCCGATCCAGTGACCTTTATGCTGAAAGCCGCCTCGGATCCTGCACAGATCTCCTGGGATTCAGGCTGCACCTGAATTGAAGGCATTGAGTTCAGGACAAGGGCGGCAATGCTGGATTCTACAGAGCCGCAAATGTTTGTAACCGTTACGCTGTAGCTTCCTGCATCGTCCAAGCTCGCACTCGATATGCTGTAGACGCTTTCGTCGGCTCCGGGGATCAGCACTCCGTTCCTGGTCCACTGATAGCAGAAGGGCTCCGTGCCCGTGGCGACCACGCGCAAGCTCACTGGCGTTTTTGTGCAGACTACCTGGCCCTCAGGCTGACCCCGTATCAGGGGCTTCGTGTTCACGGTAAGCGTTGCAGGAATCGATTCAATCAAACCGCAGCTATTGCTGACCGTCACGCTGTAGTTGCCGGCATCGCCAACTCTCGCGTTTGGTATGGCGTACACATCGGCATTAGCTCCGCCTATCTCCACTCCGTTTTTCTTCCACTGATAGGCTAAAGTCTCAGTACCCATAGCCTTAACGCTGAATGCTGCCTTCTGTCCTTCGCAAACAGTGAGGCTATCAGGTTGAGCGGCAATTCCGGGGGACCCCGATCTTACCTTTAGCAGCCAGGCGCTTTTTTCGCCAGTCAGGGAATGCATGACATTGCTGCATCCTTTATCTGGAAAGCATCCGTTATCCGGAGGGCATACTTTTTCCAGAGAATATTGGCCAAAAGAACTCGTTATACCGGATATCAGGTATCCGCCATCATCGATAAGCTGTGCCGAATATACCTTATCATCCATCTTTCCGCCGTAGATCTTGTCCCAGACTTTTGTGCCGTCCCGCCCCATTTTTATCAGCCAGGCATCATAGCCGCCTGCGCCATACGAACTCGTTGAACCGATAAGGATGTACTCGCCGTCACCTGTCTTCAGGACTGAATTGCCCTCATCGTCCATCGGTCCTCCAAAGGTCTTATCCCAGACCTTGTTGCCTGCTTCATCGGTCTTGATCGCCCAGATGTCATAGCCGCCCGAGCCAAAGGATTTGGTTGAGCCGGTGAGGATATAGCCGCCGTCATCTGTCTGCTCGGCAGACCACCCATCGCTCCAAGGATTTCGCTCGCTTTGCGCTCCGCCAAAGATATTGTCCCAGACTCTGTTGCCTTCTCCATCGGTCTTGATCAGCCAGGCATCATAGTCGCCCGCACCGTAAGAGTTCGTGGTTCCAACGATGATATAGCCGCCATCGCTGGTCGGCAGAGCCAGGTCGGCCTCATCATCCATCGGTCCTGCAAAGGTATTTTTCCAGACCTCATTTCCAAATTTATCTATCTTGATGAGCAATGCATCATAATAGCCATCGGAGCTTACGGATCTCGTTTTACCGGCGATGATGTATCCACCGTCTGCGGTCTGCCGGATCGAGCTTCCTTCATCATCCAACTGGCCTCCGATGTTCTTATCCCAGGTCTTGCTGCCGTCCTTGTCGGTCTTGATCACCCAAACATCGGAGCCGCCGGCCCCGGATGATCTTGTAGCTCCGGTGATGATGTAGCCGCCGTCGCTGGACTGCTGAACTGAGTTTGCCCGGTCGTCTCTCGGCCCGCCAAAGGTCTTGTTCCAGATCTCGCTTCCCTCTCTGTCGGCTTTGATCAGCCAGGCATCATAGCCCCCGGCGCTGTTGGACTTGGTCGAACCGGCGATGATATAGCTGCCATCGCTGGTCTGCAGGACGGACTGTCCCACGTCTTCGTCCGAACCTCCGAATGTTTTTTCAAGTTCTGTAGCGATGCACGGGGCGCTGCCAAGAGCTCCCTGGGTAAAGATCATCAACATTAGCATCAGCATGGCCATGCAGGCTTTCAAGGATGATCGTTCGCAAAATATTACAGTCGTATTATTCCTCCGGGGGGATGAATCAGCTATACTTACAGCATTATGTCCAATATTTAAATAAATTCCACTGTTTGATACATATTGATCTCTTTGTACGTTCGCATGAATTCGATTCTGCTGATATTTTTAAAATTACTAATATCAGATAATTTGATGATGACTGATTGCAGGGCCGATTATTGCGCCATACTCTTTTTCAAAAACCCTGCATTTTTTAGGGATCTTGTCCCTCTTATCGATTGCTGTCAAATACCCTCTTTGAATGGTCTAATCAAATATTTAATTATGTGATAATACATTATAAAAGAATGAGGAACTTTCCTTCCGAAACTTAATTCAGTATCTTTAATCATTTGCAAATTTACAGCAATATTTTAATTAAATTTTTATTTTGTTTAATTAACAATCAAAAAAATTCACTAGGCTTGAGGTTAAATTATAGGACTGTCGATAGTACTTTCGTCTCGTGTATGGACTGCGATTAGCTGCGATTAGATATGGGATAAAGAGAAGACGATCATAATGCGCGAGGATTCAGTCGATGCCTTCGCTGCAAAAGTTCAGCGTATTCGAGAAGAATTCGAACAGAATGCTCTGGGACTACAATCCAAAGATTTCAACTCCGACTATCCACTTCCTGGTCATCGGCTCTGCCAGGGCTGCTTACCTCCTGCCCCTGTGGCTGCATAGAAACATGCTGCCTGGTCCCCCCGGAACTGCCCGCAAGCGAAGCCCGGCCAGCCTGCCGACAACCGGCAATCCACGCTCGACCGTATTACCGCCAGGCAACACGGCGCCCTAGGCTATGATCGACTCCAGGACATGTCGCCCGATCGACGCGTTACCCGCCCACCTTCGTCAGTGTCTTTGTCATCACCACCTCTAAGGCGCCTGACTCTTCGTTCATCTCTTCGCTGAGGGGCTTCCAGCCTTTGGCCCGATAAAATACCATGGCACGATCGTTATCGCTGAAACATGCCAGCGTTGCCAGCTCGTACCCGGATTTCTTTAGCTCGGTCTCAATAGTATCCAGCAGAACGCTTCCTATGCCTTCTCGGTGATGGTCTGGATGGACCCAAAGAATGTCTATCTTGTTGTCAGATCTCGCAGCAACTCCCACGACCTCACCCGTCTTTTCAGCTACGGTCATATTTTGCCACTGCTTGTTGACGCTCTCGCTAAGCATGTCGCCTTCGACCCAGGGCTCCA
This sequence comes from Methanothrix sp., assembly GCA_003857025.1. Taxonomy (GTDB): domain Archaea; phylum Halobacteriota; class Methanosarcinia; order Methanotrichales; family Methanotrichaceae; genus Methanothrix. The sequence continues at coordinate 6,661 of RPOO01000088.1, read as the reverse complement.
ACTTCTCCCAAGGCAAGATCTGGCCGTAGACCTCCACCGCCGTCTCCTTGAACAACTTGATCAGTTTCGGGACGTCCTCCTTTACAGCCTTTCTGAATTGGATCATCCGGCCATCTTCCATCGGCTCACTGGTTGTGATTTTTTCCATATATCGATCCCCCGACATTCATGGTCTCCACATTGAAATACTCAGTCAATTGTATGAACATATCCATTCGATGTTGGACTTTGCATATAGAGCCATAAAACTAGAATCCTGCCCACGGAGCAGCCAGCAAGCGAGCCCCGGCCATCCTGCTCGATCACAGGTGGATTTCTCCATACTATTAATATTGCCTGCAAGAAATATTCCTTGCAAGAAACACTTGTCTGCAAGATTGCCAAATCATAAGTATTTCCATTCGTGGTTTGTAGATACTTGAGGTACTTGCCTTGATTCAACATCATAGAGTGCCAGGTACAATCCATCTTTATGAGTGCCAGTGACAGAGTTGTCGTACATTTGCAATGAATTGGCATCAGAGGACTTGACCTGCCAGCAAATGTTGCCTTCGATGGAGCCGCTCATGTATGTTGCTGTGTTTGGGAATGCATTGGGAATTCGGACAGCGTCATTCTTGAAGGTGCTATAGCTAACGGATGAAGGGCCGATGGCCATCAATTTGTAGCCTGCGGCAAATGCAGAAGAATTTTTGCCGAAATAGGTAGCTCTAATTCTAGCCAGGACGAATTTGTTTCCGGACTGCGGCTTGACAATAAACTGATTCGCTTGATTAATCGCATATGTCGCATCCGGATTGACACTGAGTACTACTAATTGCCAACCATCTCCGAGACTTGCTGTTGTGCCAATTGGTATCGGGTCTTCGCGCGTGCCGGATGCAGCGGAAGCAAAATCGGTTAGAGCGACCATCATAAAAATGAGATAGATGATATATATAAATCTACGAGACATGATAATCCATCCTTTCGTTCTCACACCCTGAGGAAGCATTACATCATTGCATTGCCATCGTTACATTGCAGCCATTGCTTTGGAAACTGAAGATGCAAATGAGCAAATTGAACCTCCCAAAGCTCATAGAAACGGCTGCAATTGCTCAGATCGGACTATCATTCCGTGATATATTGCCCATCGCGCAGCACAATAACATAATCCGCAGAGTTCCTGAGAGCCACGGAAAAGCCCGGCTCCGCCCCGAAGATAATGGTTTCCTTGCCGTGCTCCATTGCCTTCATGAGAACGGGCTTCAAGTCTGCATCGCGGGTGACGAGCGCCAGAGTATCGATGACCGGGTTGTAGATCATATCCACGCCCTCCACAGCCATGCGCACATCCACATCACTGGTGCAGATCACCGGCTCAAAGCCCTGGTTCTCCACGGCCTCGACCAGCTTCTCAGATGCATACTGATTCAAAAAAACCTTGCCCATTTTTATGTCGCCGTAATCCTTGAGGATGTCTCTGATCTCCTCCAGATCCATCTGGAACTCTTTACGAAGCATATTGGGACCATCCACGAGAAGACCGATCTTTTTTCTTCCCTTTTCTTTCTTGGAGCCCAGATAGCTCATGATGTGTTCGAAATTTATAGACATCCTATCCATGTTACACCTTTTGCTTCAATTGGATGACTCGGCGCACTTTCCCTCGATAAATGGATTCAACGAATGTTATAAATCCTTTTGGTATTATCCGAAGTGATCCGGGCAATATCCTGGGGCTCCATGTTTCTGATCCTGGCGATGAGCGAGACCGAATCCTGAACAAAGGACGGTTCGTTTCGACCACCGCGTGGCGAGAGAAACGGGCTGTCCGTCTCTACCAGCAGATAATTGAGATCGACGTTTCTGGCCAGAATCTGGTGACGTCCCGAGCGGCAAAGATTCGTGGCGATGGAGATGTAAAATCCCCGATCGATGGCCTCCTTCATGGTAGAAAGAGTGCCGCTGTAGCAGTGAAACACGACCTTTTCCAGATGCTTGACCATGTCCAGGGCTTGCTGCTCCGCATCCCTGGAATGGATGACCAGAGGCAGGTTCAGGGAACCGGCCAGATCGATAACCTTCTGGAAAACCTTAGCTTGATGCGCTCGGACACCGGCATCCTTGGTGTGATAGTAATCAAGCCCCGCCTCACCGATGCCGATCGCCTGTGGTGCGTTGTCCTTGATCTGCGCCAGAAGCGCGTTCAGGTCTGCCTCGTTCAGGCCTTCCAATGTATTGGGAGAAAGCCCCAGGGTGACTGAGATGAAATCGTATTTCTTTGCCAGCTCCAGGGACCTTTGGTTGGTAGAATAGTCCACCCCGGAGTTGATCATATGAACAACTCCGGAGTCTTTTGCATTCTGCAATACCGCGTCGCGGTCTTTATTGAATTGCTTGAAATCCAGATGGCAATGCGCGTCAATTACCCCGTGTGCTGATTCATTCAACGACCTGATTCCTCCAGGAGCATCAATCGATTGATGGCGCTGACCAGAGCTTCCACCGATGCCATGACGATGTCCTCGCGAGCGGATTTGGCGCTGACCTTGCGGCCTTTGTCATCCTCAACGCCTATCACCACTTCGGCCAGAGCATCGGCCCCTCCGGTTATGGCCTCGATCCTGAAGTCGCAGAGGTGTATAGATGTGTCGCTGTCAAGCAAGCGCTGCACGGCACTTACCGCCGCATCCACCGGCCCCACGCCGGTGCTCGCCAGCACTTTCTCCTTGCCCCGCACCATCGCCCGAACCGTCGCAGTGGGGGTTATGATGTTTCCCGTCATGACCGAGACCTCTTTGAGCACAACTGCCTGGCTGCCCTTGGCCACGTCTCCGATCACCACATCGGCAATGGTCTGAAGATCGATGCTGGCAACCTGCTTTCCCTTGTCGCCCAGATCCTTGACCCTCGCCAGGATCTCCGAAAGCTGCTCCTCCGTGGGCCTAAAGCCGCCCTCTTCGAGGAACTTGGCCACGGCATGTCTCCCGGTGTGCTTGCCGAGAACGATGCGCCTTTTGTGGCCCACCATCTCCGGGGTCATGATGCCGGGCTCGAAGGTCTTGCTGTTCTCGATCACGCCATGGCTGTGAATGCCGCTCTCATGCGAGAAGGCGTTCTCGCCCACGATCGGCGCCGTCATGGATATCTTGACCTCGGAGAGCCTCTCCACCAGCCGGGCGGTTTCCACAAGGTACTCCGTCTTGATGCTGGTGCGCGCTCCGTAGATGGCGTGCAGGCTCATCACCGTCTCGGCGAGATTGGCATTTCCGGCGCGCTCGCCCAGGCCGTTCACGCAGACCTGCACCTCGCGCGCCCCCGCCTCGACAGCGGCCAGGCTGTTGGCCACGGCAAGCCCGAAGTCGTTATGGCAGTGCACATCCACCACCATGTTCACCCGGTCGCAAATGTCCTTGACAAAGCGGTAAAACGATGACGGGACTGCGACCCCGACTGTATCGGGGATGTTGATGATGTCGCAGTGCGCGCTCTGTACCGCCTCAAAAATTCTGTGCAAAAACTCGGGCGATGTGCGCGTGGCGTCCATGGCCGAGAAGAGGCAGGTTCTGCCGTTTTCTTTCACATACTCAACCGTCTCGATCGCACCTGATACGATCTCGTCGTGGCTCATCTTTATGGTATGAGCGATCTGAATGTCGGAGGTGGGAACGAAAACATGCACCAATCCCACATCGGCATCAAGGCACGCTTGGGCGTCTTTCTTTACGATTCGGGAAAGACCGCAGACCTGGGCATCGAGGCCGGCCCTGGCAATCTGCCGAACGCTATCGAATTCGCCTTTGGAAGATACCGGAAAACCTGCCTCGATGACATTTACACCGAGTTTGTCAAGCTGCCTGGCGATCATGAGCTTTTCATCCGGGGTGAGAGATACGCCCGGCGTCTGTTCGCCGTCACGAAGAGTTGTATCAAAAATGCGAACCTGTTCACCAACAAGCGAGCGAACGTCGTAGAAGACGATTCCCCACAAAGGTTTCTTGTGTCATACTTTGAAATTGACGCTTGTACTATAAAACTCTTGCCGAATCTAATAGGCTGAATCTAATAGGCCGATTCCAATTGATCAATGAATTCACTGGCCAATGCTTCAATTCAAATCAGAATATATGTTACCAAAAGTCTTAATATTATGAAGAAACAAGTAATTTTCCGTCGAGTCGGTCTACACTCCATCTTAGCTGTCAGGAATGCTTCATGAAAAGCGGTCGAAATTGGTCCTTAACTAAAGGAAGAAGGATGCCTGATGTCTGAATAGCGGCTCATGAATTGGATCGACTCGGCCCCATATCACCAGAAGCCTGGCGGCTTTCATCCGCTTTGAACCAGGCATCCGTTATTCAATACGAACACCTCGTGCGCCATGTTCCTCATCACCTCGGGCTGATGCGAGACCAGCAGATACCCGAGGCCCCTATTTTTCTGCAGCTCTCGAAGCAAGCTTAAGACCTGCGCCTGCACTGAGATGTCCAGCGCAGAGGTCGGCTCGTCCAAAATCATCACTTTCGGTTCGAGCAGAAGCACTCTTGCCAGGGCGATCCTCTGGTTCTGGCCGCCGGATACCTGGCCGGGATAGCGGCAGAGCAACTCCTCGGAAAGCCCCACCGTCTGCAGGATATCCGAGGTTCTCTCCAGCCATTCCCGCTTTGGGACTTTCAAGAGTCCCAGAACCTCGTGAATGGATCGCCCAATGCTCTTTCTCGGATTCAGCGAACCCTCTGGATCCTGAAAGACCATCTGAACGCTCCTTTGGAAATCCCCCTGTTCTTTTCCTCGCAGGAATGCGATATCCTTTCCCCGAAAGAGAACGCGACCTGTTGCTGGCTTTTCCAGGCCAGCCATGATCCTGGCCAAAGTGGTCTTTCCTGAGCCTGAATCGCCCATCAGTCCGATGGTTTTACCTCCATCTAGCTCCAGCGAAACGTTTCGAAAGATCTCGCGCCGCGTCTTATGAAATAAGCCGGATTCATGAATCATTGAGATCCCTTCCGCCTTCAATACAGCCAGCATTTAATCCACCTCTCGTTTGATTTCGTTTCAGTGTCATTTGCCTTAATTTGTTTCATAAACGGGCTTTGCGAGCATTTTGCACGCCTCTTAGGGCAGCGGGGATGGAACTTGCAGCCTTTGGGCGGATTTGTCATGGACGGCGAGACTCCCGGAATGGGATGCATGCCCCGCTCAGGAAGACAGTTCAGCAGCGCTCTGGTGTACGGGTGCAACGGCTCATGAAAGACCTCTGGGCAGGGACCGATCTCCAGGATCTCGCCGCAGTACATCACAGCCACGCGATCCGCAATTCTCTGCACAAGCGCCGGATCATGGGTTATCAGCAATAGCGCCGCACCGCTCAGGTCTTTCATCTTCTCCATCTCCCGGACGGTCCCGGCAGCGGTGGCTGAATCAAGCCCTTTGGTGGGCTCATCTGCGATGATGATCTTGGGCGAGAGCACGAGCGCCGAGGCGATCATCACCCTTTGGTTCATTCCTCCAGAGAACTGGAAGGGATACATGCCGAGCTGACCTCTCTCGCCGAGGCCCAGGCGCTGCAAAACACCTGCCGCCTTTTCGATGGATTGCGATCGACCGGCTGCCTTGCCATGCACTTGCAGCATCTCCGCAATCTGATCGCCGATGGTGATGACCGGATTCAAAGACAGGGATGGATTCTGGAAGATGATGGCGATCTTTGCCCCGCGAACCTTGGCCATCTCCTCCTCGCCAAGATCGAGCAGATTTCTTCCCTCAAACTCGATATTTCCATTTACCGCTGCATTTTGGGGCAACAGATTCATGACGGCGCTGGCCACGACCGACTTTCCGCAACCGGTCTCGCCCACCAATGCCAGCGTCTCATTCTCAAAAAGCACAAAGGAGACATCATCCGCCGCCCGGACCCGGCCAAGCTGCGTCTCGAACTGAACAGACAGACCGGACACATTTAGGAGAGGCACTTTTTGGGTTTGGCTTTGAATTAGGGATTGACTCACGCTCACTCCGCCACCTGCGCTTCTTCTTCTCGATCTTCCAGACTCGATCCCATTAGGACCACGGAGAGCACGAACAGGGTAATGCACAATCCCGGCGGCAAGTACCACCACCAGTAACCGTTTATGAATCCACCCCGAGTGAAGGCGAAGTTGATCATCATCCCCCAGCTCTTCATGGTGGGATCGCCAAGGCCGAGAAAGGAGATGGATGCCTCTGCGATCAGAGCCGAAGCGATGGCCAGCAAGAATTTAGGCATGATGACATGCAGAACATTGGGCAGCACATCCGTGAAGATGATGTGAGCATGGGAGAAGCCCAAAGACCCGGCGCTCTCCACATAGCTCATCTCCCGCACCTGCAGGGTCCTGGAGCGCACAACGCGAGCCGTGGAGGTCCACCACAGGCTGCCCATCAGCAGGGCGGTCATCCAGAAGCTTGGCCGGAGAAATGCGGCCAGGACGATGATAAGCGGGATTTGCGGGATCATGAGAAAGACATCCGTCAATCCCATGAGCAGCTCGTCCGCTAAGCCCCGGAAGTAACCTGAAAGGAGGCCAACCCCAGTTCCGATGATAGTGGCCATGAACGCCGCCCCGAAGCCTACGATCAGGGAGACTCGCGACCCAAAGATCAGCTCTGACAAGATATCGTTCCCAAGATCATTGGT
>RPOO01000087.1 GCA_003857025.1 Methanothrix sp. | reverse complement strand
CTGGACGGCTCCCAGGTGGACGACGGCACCGCCTGGGAGGTTGGATATTTCTTTTCCCAGGGAAAGCAGGTCTTGGGGCTTCGCACCGATTTTCGCCGCGCCGGCGAGTCCGATCAATCAAAGGTCAATCTCATGGTGGAGCACTCCTGCCGCCGCGTGGCCGCAAGCATGGAAGAGCTGGCGGAAGACCTCGCGAGGCTCCTGGATTGATCCAGCCCGTCTTCAACGCCCCCTTGCTTCTGGTGACGGGTGAGCAGCGAGTTTTAGTGGCCGCAGACCTTCATTTGGGCCTGGAGTTCGAGCTGTGGCTTGGCGGCGTTTCCATCCCCAGCCAAACTCCCAAAATTCTGGAAAGGCTGCGGCGGCATGTGGCCGAGATCAGGCCGGACAGGCTGCTGCTCCTGGGAGATGTCAAGCACAACGTTCCCAAGACCAGCTGGCAGGAGCGAAAAGAGATCCCAGAATTTTTGCGCGCCCTATCCAAAGAGGTCAAGGTGGATATTGTTCCCGGAAACCACGACAGCAACCTGGCGGATATGGCTCCGCTGGGCGTTCGGGTGCGGCCCTCATCCGGCTACGTCCTGGACGGTGTGGGCTACTTTCACGGCCACACCTGGCCGGACGAAAAGGTCATGCGCTCGGAGCTGTTGGTGGCAGGACACCTGCATCCGGCCATCCGGCTCAAGGAGCCCATCGGCTCCGCCCCGACGAGACCCGTTTGGGCCAGAGCGCCCCTGCTGGCCGACGCCGTGCAAAAGCAGTACGGATTTGCCACGGACGCGGAGCTGATCATCGCGCCTGCCTTCAACAACCTGTGCGGCGGCCTGCCCCTGAACGAGCCCTGCGAAGAGCTGCGCGGCCCTCTCTTGACCCTGGCGGACCTTGATCGAACGCGCATATTTTTGCTGGACGGCACAAATCTGGGGCTGCTCTCGGAGATTAAAACCATGGAAAAATCCGCAGAAAAAAAGCGGACCGGACGACGAGGATAGCCGCAGAAAAATCGAGAGCCGAGAGTTGGTAGCAAGAATTATTACCTTGCGCCGGAAGCATTTGACTAAGAATGGAGGAGATGAGGATAATGGCAAGCGAGAGAGAGAGGCTCTTGGAGCTTTTGAAGAGCAAATCCCTGGAGATCAGAGACGTCACCCTTTCATCAGGCCGGAAGAGCGACTATTATATCGACTGCAAACGCGTGACTTTGACTCCGGAAGGAGCATTCCTGACGGCCAAGCTGATGCTGGACATGATCGGCCCGGATGTGTCCGCAGTGGGCGGCCTAACTCTGGGGGCAGACCCGATCGTCTCATCCATAGCCGTCGTGAGCCATCTGCAGAAGAGAAACGTCGCCGCCCTGATTGTGAGAAAAGAGCCCAAGAAGCACGGCACCATGAGCTATGTTGAGGGGCCGGCATTGGAGAAGGGCGCAAAAGTGGCCGTAGTCGAGGACGTAGTTACCTCCGGCGCATCTTTGCTGCGCGCCGTGGAGCGCATTGCCGCCGCCGGATATCAGCCTGTGCAGGCCCTGACTATCCTGGACCGACAGGAGGGCGGCAGGGAAGCCATATCTGAGAAGGGATTCGAGCTGCAAGCACTGTTCACTCGCGCAGACTTGGATATTAAAAAACAAATTTAACTTTTAGACGCCAGGAAGAATTGCGAAGATCGGATCCAGTTAGCATCAAGATAGAAATCAAAAAAGAATCAAGGCTTTCAATGGAATTAATCGGATTTCTTTAAATGGAATTGACCGGATTTTCAAGGCCAATTAGGCTTCGCAGCGCATTTTTCCATGCATTTGCAGGCCTACAACCAGGACCTTCCTTCCGGCTCCCCGCCACTGCCGGGCTCACCGAAAGGCAAGCCTCCATCGTCCCTTCCGCCGGAGTGCCCGGAACGGCCATCGTTTGGCATTCCCGGCATTCCCTCTTCGGGAGTTCCATTGCCAGGCAACGGTTCACTGGGGACAACTCCGTCAGGGGTCACAACTCCGCCGGGAGTAACTTCGCCGGGGGTTATGCCACCGGGCACGAAAGTACCGGGAGTCACGCCGCCGGGTGTTATCTGGGGCTCCGTAGTTACCCCGCCGGTAGCCGTAAAGGGAGCTTCCAGTTGCAGGCTGCGCCAGGTTCCGTCGTCGCTATAGGCAATCTGAGTGGCGATCCAATATGTCCCACTCTGCTCGGCCCGGATGGGGTAGCTGACGGGTGAAAGGGCTCCAGGATATAGCTCAGACGTCTGGCTGCCCGGCATATCGCTCACCACGCCGCCGGGAAGATTAGGCGTGATCACAGCCTCCGTAGAATTGATCCCGTTATAAACGAGCGATACCGTCACCATCACGGTATCTCCAACAGATGCCGGGGAAGGTACCTGCTGGCTGGCAGTCAGCTCAGCACTCGCTAGCCCACCAATGAACCCCACTCCCAGGAGCAGAATAATAGGTACTATTCCCAAATGCTTCATCAGCATTTTGCTCTTTAGCCGGCGAGATTTAAAGATACCTGTCATACGAGATTGATATGAGACATACCAGTCGTTTGATGCCGCTAACCTGACCGAGATGACAATTTCTCGAAGCACGACCATTCCCCGAAGCCCGCAAGCGACTAGACATAAAATACTTATTTGGTTCGGAGATATGCACCTCTGATGGACGTCTCTTTCTCAGCCTGGCGGCACTCGCGAGAAGAGAGCTTGCAGCTCAAAGGAGATAGTTTCTCCTTTCTCTTCGATAGGCGCTACACCAATCGGCTCAACCGAATGAGCCGGGTATTCTTCGAGGCATACGTAGTCGCCACCAAGGAATTGGCCGCGCAGGAGGATCGCTTCCCGAGCCTCAGCGAGATAGACGCCAAGATGGAGAGCGGAGCCGTTTACGCATTCAAGGACCGTTTGATGAAGAACACAGAGTTCTTCGAGGAGGTAAAGATCTCCGGCGTCTCCTACTTGGTTCCTCGCGCGTTGAAGTTCATTGACGTCACAGGAACCTATACGGATCTTATTTTGAACTTCGAGGAGGGCGCGGCAGTGATGCCCACTCGCAGAAAGACGCCCTCTCCTCCTGAATCGGAACCGTTGCCTGCTGAGAAGATCATCGAACAGGGAGAAACGGATACAAATGAGACGAAACAGGAGGCCCCGCTAACTCCGGAAAAGATCGAACCGCCCAAAGAGCCGCAAACGCCGCTGGTCTCAGAGGCACCAGTATCTGCGCCGGTTTCTTATCCGCAGCATATCCCGGAGGCCTTTTCCGAGATCGAGGAGCAGCTCGCGACGCCGGCTGTCGCAACTCCAGCGCCGACTGTTCCGTCCGAGCCCGAACCGACAAAGGTTGAGCCGGCCCAACCGTCGCGAGAGGCGAACTTCGTCACCGCGACAGCGCCAAAGAAGCCCGATTCCAAATACCTCGATTCCAAGTACGCAGAAACCAAGAAACCAGGATTTAAACCGCAGCCGATGATGATTGCTCTGGCAGGTCTGGTGGTCCTGTTGGTGGCCGGGGCTGCGATATTCCTTGCCGGCAGCCCCATGAAGCCGGACGCGCCGGTCTTGGTGGAATATTCCGCGTATCTCTCCAACAGCAGCAATGACAGTTACCTTGGGCTGGATATCAGCAACCCCAACACAATGCCAAGCGAGATGGAGATGATTCTCCCGCAGAACATCGATCAGAGCATCAGCTCGCGAGGAGGCACGGTCACGATCTCGCATTCCAAGAATACTGCAGTAAGATTGAACACCAGCAGCGATGCCAATGTGAAAATATACTTGATGGGCAATTGGACGACAATCCCCGTGAGCCTCGACCTGGCAACGCCCTCCGGCTATGACAGCAGCCTCGTGGTGCACGGCAAGGACTATTTCGTGACGCGCAAGAACGACTCCCTCATACTGATGTTCAACCTAACCGCAGAAGGAGTCAGCTTTGAGCAGAGCTTCAACCGGAAAGGCTAACCTGGCGGCCAGGGCCAGAAGAATCGATGCGGACGCGACCCTGAAGGAGATCATTTCTCGCGGCCTTCTGGATAAAAGCCGCAAGGTCCTGGAAAGGGACGGCTGCGTGGAAATTCCCATCCTTGAGCCGATCTTTGGCTGGGACATTGTCCGGCAGGAAGAGCCGCTATTTTATAGGGGCTCGCCCGACCTCGCCAAATCCCTGGCCGAAGAACTGCCCCCGCAATGCATAGACCTGCTTCCGCGCGGTTGGTATATCCAGGGTGACATAATAGTCGTAAAGATTCATCCCGATCTTGCGCCTTATCAGTCCTGCATCGGACAGGCTCTCCTGAACTATTATCCTCGCTGCAAGACGGTCTTACGCGACTTGGGAATCGAGGGGCAGCTTCGCGAACCGAAGAGAGAAGCCATTGCCGGCACGAATACGAAAACCGTTCACAAGGAGAATGCAGTGCTCTTCGAGCTTGATGCCACAAAGGTGATGTTCTCCGCGGGCAACCTGAGGGAGCGCATGCGCATGAGCCGTTTCGGGAAGGGCGAGTTCGTGGTGGACATGTTCGCCGGAATCGGTTACTTCACCTTGCAGATGGCGGTGCATTCCCGTCCTCGCAAGATTCTTTCCATCGAGCTGAATCCGGTAGCCTTCGAATTCCTCTGCAAGAACATCTTGCTCAATCATGTAGAGGATATCGTTGAGCCGATCCACGGAGACTGCGCGAAGGTGACGCCACAGGGAGTGGCGGACAGAGTGGTGATGGGCATGGTTCAGGTGACGGACAGATATCTGCAGACGGGAATCTCGGCCCTGCGACCGGGAGGAGTGCTCCATTATCATCAGACCATTCCCACCAAGAGCTTTCCGGATGCCGCCGTGCAGGATGTGACCAATGCGGCCCTCGCCCTGGGACGGAAAGCAGAGATCTTGCAGTGCATCCGGGTTAAGAAATACTCACCCGGTGTGGTTCATGCCGTTATTGATGCGCGAATCGACAAGAGCAATTAGCAAAAGGATGCATTTTTGATATTATGATAGCAACGTGGCTTGGCCATTCCTGCTTTTGCCTGGTGGCGGAGAGCGGCGTGGTCGTGATTTTAGACCCATTTCTTGGCGAAGAGGTCGGCTATCCATTTCCGCGCATTCGTTCCGACATTGTTGCAGTGAGCCATGAGCATCCGGACCACAATAACGTCGCCGGAGTATCGGGCCATCCGCAGGTGATCCGGGGACCAGGCATCCACGAGGCTCTGGGCATACGGTTCTTGGGCGTAAAATCAAGCCACGACGAATCATGCGGCAGCGAACGAGGCCAAAATACGATATTCTGCTTCACACTGGATGCAATCCGAATTTGTCATCTGGGAGATATCGGCGAGCCGCTCCGCCCCACTCAAGTTGATGCCATCGGGCCGGTGGATCTGCTCTTTCTGCCTGTGGGGGGAAGATACACCATCGACGCCGTCGGAGCGGGCGAGGTGATGAGACAGCTTCATCCAATTGTGGCGGTACCCATGCACTACCAGACAGCGAACCTTGGCTTTGAACTGGACGGAGTCTACGAATTTCTCCGAGGCCGAAAGGTTCGCGGACCCATGAAGTTTCTGCAAATGGAGAGTGATGATTTGCCGGAAAACGGATGGGTGGCGCTCCTCAGTTGCCCTGCGGCGGGCGTCGCCGACGGATCGATAGATTAATAACCACCTGCTGCAAGGTTAGAGGCGAAGCCCGGTAGTGTAGCGGTCAATCACAGGAGGCTCTGGACCTCTTTACCTAGGTTCGAATCCTAGCCGGGCTACTTTTCTATTTTAGGGTTCAATATTCCGAATCAAAGTATGATTCTAAAATCAGCAATTATGTCTCGTTTTAAGCTCTTCGTGACGCACTGTATCCGATTCCGATTAAGCCTTAGTTCAGGGCTCCAGCCTATCGCGTCGCAGCTCATCCAGGGCCTCGCGGGTGAGCCGCACCTCGGCCATCTGAACCGCTCCCATCGAGGATATCATCTTGGTCATCATATCCGAGACCAATTGACCGAGAGCTTCATCGGGACTGGACAGGAACATGGACAATGCGCATGACATATTGTAAGCCGTCCAGCTCGCATAGGTGAAGTGGACCATAAGGTCCTCCAGGCCGCCCGCGATCCAGGGGCCTTCCGAGTCAGGCCAAATTATCCTTGACCTGATCACTTTCATGCTCTGAATCTCCGCCTCGAACTGAACCAAGCCATTTCCCATTAGATACACATCCCGGCCAATCAGAAGTCAGTTTGGTCTTTTATTTGGCCCTAATACATCATTTATCATGATCTCTTTCCTGATGAAGGTTGCCATTGCGAATATCGATTTGCTCAGAACGGGCAGGGCAACGGAAAATGCATAGAAAATGCAGGGGAAGCGACTGAGGCAAAGGCATTCATCTGAATCCAGGAATTGGGTCATCCCCCCAAGCTCATCTAAATTGACCCGAAAACTAGATATTCTATAATGAATAAAAGATATGTTTACCGCGTACCGTGCTGTAGCGACCAAGGACATTCTTAACCAATTAAGCCTGATTTGAAGGCGCCGCGCATTGGCCGTAGGTCTTTGGTGGTCCAAAGTTCGCGTGCTCGCAAAAGCGATCCCTCCAGTCGAATCGGGTTCGCGAGAGGGCAGCTTGGCGCGGAGCAGGGATGGACAAGACAGTTTGCAAGAGCGGGCCCACATCATAATGGTGTTCGGGTCCCTGTAAAACGGGTGCCGTGCAAAAATCCGGTGCTGCCTTGAATTGTCTTGCACATCATATCTAGGGCGAGATGAAACGACCGGCTAATGCGGATCGTTCCTCCAAAATAGGGCGCCGGGGAGCGGCGTTTGTCTCGGCCCATTCTTACCTGCTTCATCTGCTTTTTTTGTTTTGCAGATATTTTGCCTGTAGTCTTGCGAATTGGCCGCATTTTGGTTGAATGACGCTTGGCGCAAAATAGAGCGACTTATAATAGAGCGACTTATTATCGTTCGAATCTTCGCGAATGCGGAGCGAGGTTTGGATGCAAAACGGCGAAAAGCCGATGATCTGATACCTTTTTGGGCTGTTTTTCTTCTCACTACATTTGCCCGGCAAAAAATTTATATCCTATCACTACCCTTAAGTTAGTATAGACAAGTGAATATAAGGTGATATAAGATGTGGGACAAGAGATATCCATCCATATTCGATATATTCGAGAACTTCTCCAAGGGATTTCCCTTCGAGCGAAAGGAGAAATTTGAGGACGATTGGTTCAAAGAACCCTTCGAGGATATGATCAAGAAGTTTGAGGAATCCATGCCCGAGGACTTCAAGGAGTTTGTGCGCGAGGAAGATACGCCCGGCGGAGTGTCGCGCCGATACGGCCCCTTTGTCTACGGCTTCAGCTATACAGCAGAGCCGGGAAAGGAGCCGACCTTCCAGGAATTCGGCAACATCAAGCCGTCCCATCGCGGCATCGAGCCGAGCCAGGGTCGCGAGCCGCTCGTGGACGTCATGAGCGAGAAGGACAAGTTCAAGATCTTCGTCGAACTGCCCGGTGTGGATAAGGATAAGGTAAAGCTCGATGTGGCCGAGGACAGCGTGCAGATCAAGACGGACGACGAGAAGAAGTTCTACAAGATGATCCACCTCGAATCAGCCGTCGACGCAGAGAGCGCCAAAGCCTCCTACAAGAACGGCGTCCTGACCCTTGAGCTGGACAAAAAAGAGAAGAGAAAGGGCAAGGAAGTCAAGATTGAGTAGACAACGCAGCAGCGCCATTTCCCTCAATTATTTTTAAAATTTTTTTTTCAGCACAATAATATATTTATTTTATTTAATTTATGGGGGAAGACTTCTCAGAAAAACGGAGGCCCGGATCGCCGGCACCGATGTGCCAGCCAATCCGCTTGATGCTGCATATCAGAAGATTTTTTGAATTTTGAGTTAAGGCATTTGTTTATTGATCATTTGATTCAAGGCAATTGTTTTTAGGACGATTTCTCAAGATATGCCGCGGTGGATTCCGTCTGCGTGGCGTTGTAGGTCAGGTAAAGCGTTTCATATCCGCTCTTCTCGAAACTGAATTGCCAGGTGCCCGGCGTTCCGCTGACGATTGCCGTGCCGCTAGAGCCTGTCTTTTCTTCGAAGCTGTTTCCTGACGCATCGGTTCCGGTTACGGCCACGCCGGAGAGAAGATCGCCATCAATAGATCCGTCATGCACGTATACCGTCAGGTCGACGGAGTCCTGAGAAGACGCCCCCGACGTGGAAGCGTCGGAGGAGGACTTCTCCAGGTATGCTGCAGTATCTTCGCTGGTCGTTGCGTCATACTTCAGATAGAGCGGGTCGTAGCCGTCCTTCTCAAAGGTGAATGTCCAGGTTCCTTGTTCACCACTGATTTCTGCAATGCCGTCAGAGTTTGTGGTTCCTTCGAACGCATTGCCTGATGCATCGGTTCCGGTGATCTGGACTCCGGAAAGCAGTGTTCCATTGATATCGCCGTCATGAACATAGACGGATAAGGTTACCTCGGATGCTGCGCCGGCCAACATGGTCATGGAGCCCAGCAGCAACAGCGTTGCCAAATAGTGCCATATTTTCATATATTTTTTCCTCACTAATATAATGATGCTTGGCCAATTTATTTGAGCTATTCAATTAACTTATTCAATTGACCGCATAAATTATTCATTTGACTCGAACGTTTCGTCAATCGAACTTCTTGGATCTGTCTTCGCGTCTCTTTATGTAACGATTCTTTGCTTGGCTTGCCTCTATCATCTTGGAGGCGGTGATCTTGCGAACAACACCACTTCTTGAACCATATATGAAATTAGGACAGAACGAACGATACAGGGATTTCATGATCTTAACCACATTAACGTTCCATTTTTGATAAAAACAGCCATAAATGTTCTATAAATTAATTATTCCGCATTCCGATGTTTTATTATCATTTTATGGCTTAAAACATCTATTTTAATTTGTTAAAGCGCAGAATGGATTTTGTCAATCCATACAGAAATGATATTTTCGGCGACCGACTTTCTTAATTGCGCCCGGCGTTTCATCCGAAATCCTCCTGCTAATGAATCAAATCGCCCTCATTGTCTCCAGCCGACCCCAAATCAGCAAAAAGATGCCAATGACAATGAATAACATGGTGCGTATTTGGCCTTTAGAATAACCTATTCAAGGGCTAGATGAGATTCATATGATCCAAAAAATGAGATCAAAACATCCACAACACATCAATGTGAAAAATAGCTACTTAAATCAAGACAGGCCAAGCAGAGTACATGCACAGGGTGAGTGGGGTTAGGAAAATGGAAATGGAGAGTGAGGAGATGAAAGAGAAAGACGATAACCCGATCTTGGGCAGCCTGAAGAGATTATCGCATAATAAATACTGCGACCTGATACTTCTTTGCTCCGTCGCCGCTGCCTTTGGCATGCTCTTGGCGGTCTCCACTTTCGGCTAAGGCATATCGGGCAGGCAAGTCCTGCTCAAATGTCTTACTATTTTAGAGGCAGAATCCTCAGATCCGTTCGTATTCTTGATTCCCATAGCTCATAATCCAAATTATCCGAGGCTTGCTTAATTATTCAATTCATTTGAAGCTTGCTTATTTTTCCAATCATCCGTGAACCGCTAATCCCTAAATTATTCAATCCATTCTGATGCCAAATCCTGTAAATATTTAAGATTAATTTGTTATAACATCAACTACAAATAGAATCGCATTATGAAGAATAATATGCCAAATGGTATCGACTATCGTGCAGAAATCGTCGCTGCCTTAGACAAGTATAAGATAGCTTACTCAAAGAAAGATTCAAGCATGTTGCTGGCCACCACAGACGAAGGCTTCTTTGGTTTTGGCTCCGGCCCAGACGAGAGGGTTGACAATATTGACGAGCTGAAGAGGCAGCTTCATCGGGACTTTGCTCAATGCGAGGATCTCGACATTGATTTCGGCCCGATGGCGGTTGCAGGCGACGGCAATGTGGCCTGGTGCGCCGGCGACTGTATCATCTCCGCCACGGTCGGCGGCGAACGCATGCGGTTGCGGGGAAGGATGACAGTGGTGCTCCGCAAAGCGGACGGCAAGTGGCTCTTCGCACATACGCATTTCTCGGTCCCGGATAGAGAGCAGTCTGAGGGGCAGTCATTCCCGGAAACCTGAAGGCTTCCTTGGCCGCATACGCCCCCGGCCCCAATGATCGCGGCAAATTGAGCGACTTTAGGGCGGCAATTCTAAAGGCTGCCAACGCTAGACTTGGACAAAGATTAAATTACCTCTGGTGCTCTTAAAACCACAGCGAGGATTGGCATGGATAAGAACGAGAAGATTAACGAACTCGCCCGCAGGCGCGGCTTCCTTTGGCCGGCCTTTGAGCTCTACGGTGGAGCGGCGGGATTTTTCGATTACGGTCCCCTGGGCGCGCCCCTGAAGAGGCGCATCGAGGACATCTGGAGACAGTATTTTGTGATTCAAGAGGGCTTTGCCGAGATCGAGGCCCCCACCATCGGCGTGGAAGGAATCTATCAGGCATCAGGCCACCTGAGCGGCTTTTCCGATCCGCTAACCGGATGCAAGGAATGTAAAGAGGTCTATCGCGCCGACCACCTCATCAAGCACATCATCGAGGTGCCCGATGCGCTCAGCAATGAGGAGATCTACAAGACCATCCAGGAGAACGAGATCGGCTGCCCAGAGTGCGGCGGACAGCTCACCGAGGTCTACGAGTTCAATCTCATGTTCAAGACCATGATCGGGCCGGGCAACAAGATGACAGGCTACATGCGCCCGGAGACGGCCCAGGGCATGTTCATCAACTTCCCGCGGCTCCTGCGCTATTTCCGCGACTCTCTGCCCTTCGCGGCGGTGCAGATAGGCAAATCCTACCGCAACGAGATCTCGCCCCGCCAGGGCGTCATCCGCCTGCGCGAATTCACTCAGGCCGAGGCGGAGATATTCATAGATCCGCGCGACAAGACTCATCCGCGTTTCGGAGAGATCAAGGATATCCGCATGAAGTTCTACTCCCAGGCCGCTCAGGAGAAGGGCGTGGAAGAGGAGATGAGCTTTGGCGAGGCAGTAGAGCGAGGCGTTGTAGCTCACCAGGCGCTGGCTTACTACGTGGCCAGGACCTACCAGTTCCTGCTGGCCATCGGCGTTGCTCCCGACAAGCTGCGCTTCCGGCAGCATAAGGCGGACGAGATGGCCCATTATGCAGCGGACTGCTGGGATGCCGAGGTATTTCTGGACCGCCTGGGCTGGATCGAGATCGTGGGCGTGGCGGACCGCACTGACTATGACCTCAAAGCCCATGCGGCTACCAGCAAGGTCAACCTGAGCGTCTTCGTGCACTACGACCAGCCTGTGAAGCGGCAAAAGCTTGTGGTCAAGCCGGACTTCAAATCCTTGGGCCCCAGGTTTAAGGGCAAGGCCAAAGCCGTTGGAGAAGCCCTCAAAGCCCTTTCGCCGGATCAGCTGAAGGGCGATATGATCCGATTGACAGTAGACGGCGAGCCCATCGAGATCGAGCCCGCTCTCGTCTCTTTCGAGAGCGTGGAGGAAGAGATTCGCGGTGAAGAGGTCATTCCTCACGTTATCGAGCCGTCCTTTGGCATTGATCGAATCCTTTACACCGTGCTCGATCACTCATTCTACGAGGATGCAGTGGACGGCGAGAGCCGCGCCGTTCTCAAGTTCCTTGCGGCGGTCGCGCCCATCGAAGTCGCGGTACTGCCGCTGATGGATCGAAAAGAACTGGTAGGCCCCGCCCGGGCCATCCAGGAAGAGCTGCGCCGCCTCGGGCTTCGCGTCGATTATGACACATCCGGGTCCATCGGGCGCAGGTATCG
>RPOO01000086.1 GCA_003857025.1 Methanothrix sp. | reverse complement strand
CTCTCTTGTACCAATCACAGATTGTCCGGAATTCGCGCCGGATGAAAGCGGCGGCTTTGGCACGGCGGCAATAGGTTTCAATGCAAGCCACTCTCGTTTGGCTTCATCCTCCGGCAATGTTGCATTTAGTCCATCGTTGTATTTTTGTGCTAATATGTTATACTCAGTATTGTTTCCACTCAAGGTCGCCGCTTCCAAGGCATGCCCAAAGGTCATGCCAAAATGAACACCATCCAACCAAGCGGTCTGCGTCTCGTTCATGGCTATACATGGTGCTGCTAAGAACAGCATTATTAGAATGAAGATCAATGATTTCATGTTATCACCAGTTACAGCCTTCAGTACCACCATTATATTTCTCTTGTGGATTCAAAGAGCAAAATTATATTAATCATCGCAAGCCAATAATCGTTGCATCTTTCAGGCTTTCCGAAGCTCTCCCCCACCATCGCGAACTCATGCCAGCCTGCCCGGCAACCAACGATTCGCGCTTGACCGGATTCCCGTCATACATCATCTAACTACGCAGCATTCTTCCCACCCTGCGACTGCATGAAAGCTCGCACCCAGGACCATGTGGAGCCAAGTGGCGAGCACATGGGGCGCAGCGAAAACGATGAGCTGCCATCGGTCCTCCATTACATACAAGCATTCTTGATCATCGCTTGACAACTAGAATACATCGATTTCTAGTCGAAGACCTTCCCATTGAATCCATTGGGCATGATAGTAAAAAGAAGCCCCAAGCACCCAAGGCATTAGAGAATCAGAATTATTTTCTACAATGTCATTTAACAGGTCTGAAAGGGTAATCCTTTTATAACTCTTTTGACTAATGGTTTAATATAGACTTTGGATCTAAAATAGACTGCGAGTCGAAAGCTGGGTAAATGATAATCGACTTTGAGTCGATGACCGCAGGAGATTATGGCAATCACAGATAGAAAACAACGGGAGAAAGAGCAAAGGCGAAATAGCATTCTCATCGCAGCCGAGAAGCTGTTCTACGCCAAAGGCTACGATAACGTCTCTATGGAAGAGATAGCGCAGGAGGCTGAACTGAGCAAAGGCGCGCTATACTTCTATTTCAAAAAAAAGGACTCGCTGTTCTTTGCCATTGTCGCAAGAAAGAATGCTGAGATCACCCAGCTTATGAAAGAGCGCTTGAACGGTTTGGCCACTGGCGGTGAAAAATTGAGGACCATCGTTCAATGCTACGTCGACTTTGCAAGAAAGAATCCTGGATATAACGATATGGCCCGCATCTTCGGGCCTGTGATTTGGTCTAGGATGGACGACGAAGATGAGAAAACCTTGATAGAGAATTCCATCAATTACATGGCTCTGCTATCTGGCGCCATCACGGAGGGAATGGAGGATGGAACCATCAGAAAAGATCTGGACCCTGCGCTGATTGGCTCTTACATCACTATCATCAGCATGTCCGTGGTATCTCCTCTGCCTGCATGGAGAAAGGCGTTCGAGCTCCAAGGAATCAGCTTTGATGAGTTCCTTGAGAACTTTTCCCGCTTCATAGATCCTGCTATTGACAAATGCCTAGAAGATTATGGCGAGAGTATCGAGCATCAATAACAACAAACAACGAGCATTCAGGCTATAGTGATGTAGGAGAATCAGAAGAGGCCTTTGCTGAAAACATCATGATAGCATCTGCCGTCGAAGGATAACGGGCGAGCCGCTGGTATTGACTCAGGGACTTGGATTTGAGATCTCTGCAATAACAGATGGAAAAGGAAAATATGAGATGATAGAATGAATCAGGCTAAGCAAAAGGCCGACTGTGCTGATATTCCGGGATGCATACGCAGCCTCTCCAATGTAGAAAGGCTCTTCCTATGGAGCTTTCAAACTAATATTGCCGTAGCTGCCCGGATTACAGGAGATATAGATGAAAGGAACCTTGAGCGAGCTCTGGATGCAGTTTGCCACATGCACCCGCTGACAAGGTGTAGGATAGTCTTTGATGAACACCATGATGCCTGGTTTTCTAGGCAAAGCGTTCCAAGAGCCACATTGCGTATCGTTCCTAGAACCTCAGATTCACAATGGTTCGATGAGATTAGGCGAGAATACGGGGTGCCTTTTGAGCTTGAAATTGGCCCTTTGATCCGGTTCGTGCTTGTGTATTCGCCAAAGGTTTCGGAACTAATGGCGTTTTCCGAGCACTGTATCTGCGATGGAACAGCCCTTGCAAACCTTATGCGTGACCTTCTCAATTGCTATGCCAACCCTAAGAAAGAGGTGCAGGTCATTTCGCCGCCAGTGATCACTGATTACTTGAAAAAGGAGGGCGGTTTCTCCATTCCCAAGATTATCGGCAAATTTTTTATCAATCATTATAACAACCAGTGGCAGAAGAATCCATATTATATCACTCAAGAGGATTTTAATAAGATCCATGCTGCATATTGGGAAAAATACAGGTATAGCATCGTCTTCCTCCAGCTTGAGCCTGAAGAGTCCAGCGACCTGGTTGCCCGATGCCGAGAGAATGAAGTGACCATCGGATCTGCGCTGACAACTGCATTTCTTGCCGCATACCATGAAGTCATAGGCCCGCTTCCTAAAAACAAGAAGACGATCTCTATACCCTTCGATCTCCGAAGGCACCTTGAAAATGACATCGGCGAATGCTTCTGCTTCTTAACAGGAGGTTTCAATTTTCCTTTTGCATATGACCAGAAAAAATCCTTCTGGAAAAATGCGGCGGATCTGCATAAGATCATTCAAAAACGGGTAGAAATGCTCGACAACTCGGGCCTGGATATGGAAGCTTTTGATCCAACGCTTATCGATGCCTTTTTCAACTTAGCACCATATATAAAAATAGTTCCGGATGCCTACAACCAGACAGAGAATCTTTCAGCCTTTGCCAACGATAAAAAGAGTGCAGCACTTAAGATCTCCAATAATGCCGTATCCAAGCTTCCAGGCTTGACAACCACTAACCTTGGGCATCTCGACTTTCCAGAGATCTATGGGAGCCTTCGACTCGATCGCCTGTTTCTTGTGCCATCAGCTGGGGAGAATATTCCCTTGATCCTCGGCGGCGCAGGTGTCTGCGGCAAGATTGTATTCTCCCTGAACTATCTTGAGCAAAAAAATAGCAATAATCCACCGCCCACAAGGGATATGATCAGAATTCGAAATATAGCACTCGAATACCTTGGCTTTCCGGAAAAGGCAAATGAGAGCTTGATGTGAATGCTTCTAGTTGATCTGCTCCTCTGAGCTTGGCCATCTTCGCCAGCCTCTGCCCGTAAACCTGGTCCTCTTTTTTCAGCGCCCTAGATGCCTTCAACCACCTGGCCAAGACATCCTTCATGTCCTGCCTCACGCTCTTAAAGCTCCTGCTCATATGACTATCTAATGCTTTGGCGAATGCATGGTGCAAAAGAAAAATGCCTACAAGAATAGTTCAAATTAAAAATACTAAAAATTTTAAAAATTTTGCGAAAAAGCAAAAAAAAATGAGAACATAAATGATAGGATGTGTCAGCTCCCCATGAAACGTTCGATTGATGCTTTTTATGGTCGATGAAAGCATGATGAAAAAAAAGCTTGCGCGGGATTGAATATCGAACTAAATAGCTGAAGTTGGTTTGATTTGGCCTTCTGATCAAGCAGCGCGAGAGATCATAAAATAGGTTAATGATGCTGATTTAATTAGGCAAAACACGTACAAATAATAAAATGAAAAAAATCGCGGGTCTTTCCGGTTTATCCCAAATCCTTAACGGCAGGGTTGTCGCTCTGGGCATTTCCGGTATCGGTTCCGGTGGCTTCAACGACCTCGATATCCAGTGCATTCTCGAAGTTTCCGGCTGCCTGCATTGATGCTGCTGCAATTGACACTTTGTATTCACCGGCGGCGACTTTGGCGGTCCAGACTCCGGAATATTCGTGCTCGTCTGTCTGCCGGAGGCTAACCTTTCCTACCTCTTTGCCGTTCGCATCTTTGATGGTCGCAACAGCCGTAATCATGCTTTCATTAGCCGGAACGCTTGTGCCGTCGGCGTTGTTCTCTCTGAAAATGGCGCTGATCTTGACTGCGCTTCCGGAATTGACCGGCGAGGACGTTGAGGTAATATTGATCAGATCAATGCTTGCTTTGGCAGCGCTGGAAGCGCTCTGTGATGATGTGGCGGATGAATCGTCCGATGCTTTCAATTTGCCTGCATCCTCGTTATTGAATTGGGAACTCGTCTGTCTGACCACCTTTGGACCGAATGCCAATGGATCTTCACTCGTGGTTTTTCCAGCGATAAAGTTGTTAGCGGTCTGGCTCCAATCTCCTTCCTGTGTGCATGTTGAGCATACAGCGGATGCATTGGCAGCCAGGCCAAGAACTACTACCGCAAAAGCGGCAAGGATCGTAATTAATATCGAATTTCTCATAACCTGAACCTCACTCTCTTTCAATATCACGGAGGGATTTGAATGCGTGAATATCAGTTCGCAATTCGCATTCTATTTATATGATTCTAACGCTTAGAATTGACATCGATGCGCAATCAAGATAAAAGCGATCTTGTCACACAACATCAGAAGCAATATATAGCTAAATAATTTAAATAATAAAAATCTATTTTATGATCCCCAAAGCGATTTCCAATACGATTATAATTATCGGGATGACAATAATCAAACCTATGCGCAGCATCTCTTGAATTCCGAAGGGCCATTGCGACATCTGATTCAGCTGACTTTGCATCGCCATCATATCTTTTACATAAACAGTATTGTCTGCAGCAGGAGCGCCAAATGACTTATCAAGGGCGGCCTTCATCTGATTTGATAGCATGTCTATCTTTTCTTTTTTAATTGAAGTCATCATACGATGAATCCTGTACTGGGGCAGGATAAAATAAGCAAATAGCAGAACCGCAAAACCGGAAAACCACAATATCAGCTGCAATGATGTGAATAAAGGCGGGACTATCATATGGAAGATGCCCCAAATGATGTAAACGCTGGCCGCATAGATAGTAAATTTCGAGTAAAGAATTCCGATGGCATGGAAGTCCGAGAAGAGCGCATCGATCTTCAAAGGCTGTCTTCCGATTGTGTTAATGGTCAGGGCGGTCATGATCATTATATAAAATCCCGCACCCTCCAGGTAAACGGCAAAATAGTATCCTAAATTAAATAAGGTCTCAGAGATGCCGGAGTTGAAGGAAAGCTCATGGTAATCAATGCCCGCGAGATGAACGAAGATGAGAAATATGGCCGCAAAAGAGATCATCTTCACATCGCTAAATATCTCCGCGTCCCATTTTTCGCATGCCATGATTATCGTTTCCTTGGGCAGCTCAACGATATTGATGACAACCTTCGCCAGCGAATGAAGCCTGCGGTGGCCCCAATTGAAGGCCGGACCTTCCACGGCAATTATCACTGATAAGATCAGGAAAAAATCAAGGTGCTCGATTGATCCTTCCAGCAATACCAAGCAGAGGTATGATATTGCCAGGAAGACTAGCGCTAAGAATGGCCATCCCCAATAATAGGGGACCGGAATGAGCGAAATCAAGCGCTCAATATGACTCATCTTGAATTGCTCTGGAAACGACAGAGACTTTTCCCTCCACAAATTCTGCGCCGCCTATGTCATAAGAGGCTCTCGCGATAAATTAAATTCATGTATTGCATCACGTATTGCCTTCATGTATTGCTTTCACGCATAGGCTTCATCTTTTAAGTATCATTATTTTACGTTTTAAATTATCGAAGCAATTATCTAATGGGCCCCGTTATATATTTTTTCTCGAACTGCAATTTTGCTCGAAATTGATAGCGCTGAAAAGATATTAGGTAGATGGCATCTATTCGCCCATTGGGTCCTGGAAGATCATGACAGTAGATCGCAACAGTAGACTACAAAAATAGATCACGATAATGTCGCAATCCAAATTGCTTCAATACTATTTGCCGTGACGGCAAGCCTTAATTACCAAATAACTTGTACCGGCCCACAACAGATGCTGCAATTATTGCAGCCATTAATCATCAGCCACTAATGATAGTTTGTTGATCATGCGGCTGAGAACGGATGGTTTATAGATGACGATCAATGCATCGGTTGCGCTGGAAAAGGTCAGAAGAGAAAAGCCCCTTGTGCATCATCTGACCAATTGGGTTACTATTTATGATTGTGCCAACATCGTCAAGGTATTCGGCGCGTCTCCCGTCATGGCCCATGCCAAGGAAGAGGCTGCCGATATGGCCGGCATTGCCTCGGCTCTGGTCCTGAACATAGGAACGCTGACCGTCGAACTGGTGGAATCCATGCTTTTGGCGGCCAAGGCAGCAAACCACAAAGGCATCCCGGTGGTCCTCGATGTCTGCGGCGCAGGAGCCACAAAGCTGCGCGACGATATGTGCTTCAAGATCCTGGACGAAGCCAAGGTGACAATTATCAAGGGCAATGCTTCTGAGATCGCGCGCATCGCAGGAGAGAGCGTTCAGACCAAAGGTGTCGATGCCGCCGAGGTAGAGAAGAATTTGCAGGAAATTGCACAAGGGCTTGCTAAGAAGAGGAGCTGCACGGTTGTAATCACGGGAAAAGAAGACATAGTGGCCGATGCCGAGCGGACGGTGCGCGTCCGGAACGGCCACGCCATGATGGCCAATATCGTGGGAACGGGCTGCATGGCCACTTCGGTGATTGGAACCTTTGCCGCAGTGGAGAAAGACCCGGTAGCCGCATCGGTAGCGGGCCTCGTCTGCTACGAGGTCGCCGCAGAATTAGCGGCAAAGGCCGCCAAGGGACCGGGCTCCTTCAAAGAGTTGTTGTTCGATGCCGTCTTCAATTTGGATGCCGAAACGGTAAACCGTATGCAGAAGATCGAGACGTGAAGGGATATCATGAATGGATATCGGGATGATATCATAGACAAATATTAAAATTAAATGCCAAATTATATATCAAAATGATGTTATGAAAGGATACTATTTCATCACGGATTCGGGCCTGAGCCGCGCCGGAAATATCTCCGATGTCAGGTACGCAGTCGATTGCGGAGTTGAGGTTGTCCAGTACCGCAATAAGAATGCTGAAACGCGTGAGATGTTCGAGGAAGCAATCAGGCTGAGGGAGATATGCGAAGATACGCTCTTTTTGATCAACGACCGCATAGACATTGCCTTGGCTGCAGAGGCGGATGGAGTGCATCTGGGACAGTCGGACATGCCCATCGCCCTGGCCCGCAAACTGCTTGGTCCTGAGAAGATAATCGGCTTGACGGTGCATAATATCGCTGAAGCCCAGGAGGCCGAGCGGCTGGAAGCAGACTACCTGGGAGTCTCGCCCATCTTCCAGACGGCGACGAAGTCGGATGCAGGAAAGCCGGCGGGCATTGCCCTGATCGAAGAGATCCGCCGTCAGGTTGAGATTCCGCTGGTGGCCATCGGCGGCATCAATCATGACAATGCAGCGGATGTAATCAAAGCCGGGGCGGATGGACTGTGCGCCATATCCTGCGTCGTGGCCAAGGAAGACGTGGGTATGGAGATCAGGATGTTTCAGGATTTATTCAAGAAATTTGTGTGAGAGAATAAATTTGATTCCTTATCGCAATATCCCGATGCTTGCATCGTGGATAAAGGGCATACGCGTCTAGCTCAGGTGTGGACCTGCTAACCTATTATAAATTTCATGCAGCGGCACCTCGCATACCCCGCTGCTTGCGGCGGAGTGTGCCGTTGCCGTTTGATTCAGCCACATTCCCATGTAAATCTCTTAAAGCGTATCGATTTACATTCTTCGAGCATGAGCCCCGTCCTGAGGCTCATGAAGGTTTCCGCACGTTGGGTTTTGGATTTAGTATTTTTGTAGCTATCGATTTTGGTTATTCAATGAAACTATTTTAATTAAATAAGATTTTATTATTAACTAATTTGACAATAAGTTGATTTTAAGTTGATTTTTATCTTGTGGGTAGGGTGGCATTATCTTCGCTCAATTGGAGCGCAATGGCAAACAGACAAATATTAATTGGAATAAATAGTTTACTCTATAATTATATTCAGAGAATCGATAGCTAAAAAAATATTCGATTTAGGAAGTCTAAGTGCGGAATGCAGGATTCAAAATTCATCGGATCGTGTCTCTTTTCCTGCGAAGATCTATGGCATCTTTTTTAATCTTTTCAAAATAATCGGATTCAACTATCTTTGCGACCTCTTTTTTAGCTCTTTCCTGATCGATCTTAACCTCAAGTTTTTGAGTGGCTTCAAAAATTTCCTTCATCGCGATAGTTGCCAGCGCGATGAAAATGCCTTGCAAGACGGCAGAAACTTTTTGCCCAACCGACAGCATCCAATATATAGCAGAATCAGAAACATTCCACTCATCAATGCCGTATTTCGGGATTAAGTATAATGACAAGTAGTTTGAATTGGCAAACCAGAATAGGTCACTGAGCATCCAATAGAACAAACCAATGGCCAATAGCCCGATTCCAGGTTCAAATTGACTTGTGCGCATCTTCTTTGCAAGCATCAGGATTATGAAAACGGCAACAAACTCTCCGGCTAAAGTGATTATTCCAAATAAATTAATCCAGGGATCTATTGTTCCCAGGTACCCGTAATCGGCAAATTTAATTACAATTGCCAAAATGAGAACGAAAACAACAAGAGTGGCAACTATTATGGCCTTCCAGCCCTTGCCCAAACGTCTGCTGATATTATAAAAATTAATCATGAATCAACTATTTGATACGCTCTTCAAGAGCGCTCCAGATATTCATAGGAAGCTTGATAGGCTTCTTTCTTGCCATCACCACAATATATCTTTTTTCGCCGTCCATAACAGTCTCCTTTACATAGCCCATATCTTTGAGGCTCTCCAGCTTGCTCTTTATCGTCTCCTCATCGACGTCGATTTTCTTGGAAAGATCGGACAATGTGGCGTTTTCCATCTTGGTTAATTCGAGGACAACAGTTCTCAAGAGCGGGCGCAAATCAAGCAAATTGCCCATGGAAAAGCCTTTGCAGCTATCTACGGGATCCATCTCCTGCCTCAAAAGCATCTCTATTTTGTCAATTCGTTCACGCAAGACGTTTAATTCATCCAAAATCGATAAGGCCGAATCATCAGTTTTCATTTTTCGCACCTCAGTTCATCTAATTCCGGCATCTCTATCGGCGAAGGAAGGGGCTTGCATATTCCGCAATATAGTGCTCCGGATACTACTATGGCTCTGGAAGCATTTTCGCCATGACAATATACAGACAGAATAAATGGCATTTCCGTGGCATGCTTCTTGCATACCGCTCTTCCACAGAACCTGCAAATGCCGCATGCATCTTCACCACATTCCCAGCATTTCATTTTATCCACCTAAAGCAATATCATGTGCCTCAATTGGCTCTTCAGTCATTTCATCCGGATAAGCTAATTATATATTTAATTATATATTTAATTTCATTTTAATAAATTTGATTTCATTCCAAATAGGTACAATTATTGAACTTGCTAATGATAGCAATACCACTATGCCTGCGATTACCAGAGCGATCTTGATTCCGATCCCCTGTCCCACCCAGATAGACTCAAACACTGGGTAGATCACATCCATCCAAAGAGACGGGATCATGCAAATGACGATAATGGTCCAGATGCTTGCCATGATGCCAAATATTATAAATATTTTTTCCTCATGGTTGAAATGTATTCGACCAGAAGATAGTCTCTGCCAGAGTTGTCCTTTTAAAAATTCCAAAGATCTTGCTCGCAGACCCGGAATTTCCAGATAGTTCATGAGCATGTAGTATCCATCCCATTCCAGTAGAGGATTAAGATTTATCAACATGCTAAACATGCCCAAAAAGGAGATTCCAAAGAGCATTGGAATATAAACGGATGCTGGAAAGAGAGCCATTGCAATAGAACATATCGATGCAACGATCATGGTCGTAAAAGGCCCAGCCCAACTGACGGCAATTCTCTGGTTCCAGGTGCCGAGCCACATGTCAGTCGTATCGACAAAGAAACAAGGGGTTCCAAAATAGAACAAGAAACCGCCTTTAGTGACTTTTCTGCCGAATGCTTTCACAGTCAGGCCGTGCCCGTGCTCATGAGCAATGGCAAGAGCATAATTACAAAAAAAAAGACCAACGATTCCAAGTGACCCGATGCTGCTTGATCCGAATATTTTATCAATATGCATGAGCTGCCAGAGAAATAGAATTGAACCAATGGTTGAAACTGCCACCAGAAATATTATGGCAGGAATCGTAAAAATGATCCAGCCACCATGACGGTAGATCCAGTCAAAATACCCGTCCGCATTGAAGCTCAACTCCCCCTGAGACAGCTTTTGGAAAAGATGTGCTGATTTATATCCAATGCTTCCTGCCTCAGTGCGATCATAAATCAATTTGTAGAGGTCTAATCCGTCCTCTTCTAAGAAAGAATTGCTCTCTAGTGTGGATAATAATACCGTCAGTTGCTCAAATGGAGCGCTTCCGAATTCTAACAAATATTCCATCATGATGTCTGTTAAAGAATGTTTTCCATCCATAAGATTCCAGAGAAAGAATCCTTTGGCATCCAACCGGACGTAAGTGTCCTTCAATGTGTTTCTTATAACACAGCATTTCTCTTGGCTAAATTCCTGCTCACTGATTTCGATTGTGCCGACAACTTTGGGCTTGAACTTAGAGATGTTCATGCGATCATTTAGGGTCACCCAGAGATCTTGATCCGGCTTGCGCTCATCCATTAGCTTGGCCTCTAAATTCGCCCATAATCCTTGTTCTGCCGGCGCATCATCAGCATTCATCGTTCATCATCAAGCAGAAATGATTCTGTCTGCAATTTTATCTATTCCTTTCGAGAATGGATGATCCCTTTGAATAGTATAGATCACACCTTTACTGCCCATCCTCATCAAATCATCGGATTGAGGGAGGACTGCCACAACATCGCAATTGTATATTTCTTCGATATCATTTGCAACTTTTTTAAAATTATACGTTGGAAGCAGTTTGTTTATGACCAAGATAGGATTTGGGACTTCCAATCTCTTGCAGACCTCAAGAGTAACGCTTGTTCCTTGATAATCCTGGTAGTCCGGCCTCATAACAATCAGCAAAATATCGGATATAGCCAGCGAAAGCAAGCTTACCTCACCAATTCCCGGATGAGTATCAATCAACAGATAATCCAGATCGAGCGAGCGGATAGCACGTGAAAAACCATCATTCAACTCAGAGACTTCGTATCCTTCTTTGAGTATCTTCGTAATATCATTTACACCAATGCTGGATGGAACGAGAAAGACCTTTCCGCCAGCCTCCTTGACGCCGAGGAGGCTGTCTGAGACATCCTTTGCAGCCTCTTCGATAGTGCAGTTACCCCAAAGATATTCATTCAGAGATTGCTTCGTGTCTTTGGGCTCTAAACCAAAGAAAACATGCACTCCGGGAGATTGGACATCGGTATCAATAATACACACCCTTTTGCCCCTGCAGCCGAGGCAAGCGGCGACATTGGAGATGATGCTGGACTTTCCAGTCCCCCCTCTGAACGAATGAGTGACTACAATTTTCCCCATAGTTGACTTTGCTTTCAGAGACAATATAAGCTTTTCTAGCAGGACTGTATTTTCCAACTTTTTAGCATATTTATTTTTAGTATATTTATAATACATTCATACTAAATTTGCTGATAAACTTTTTATTAGATATTAACGTTTGTATACTATAACTAAATTCCTTATTTCGGGAGTAGAATGATAAAAATCGTAAAGACACTACTACAATTAGAGCAGTTCCTGAATGAATTTAGAGCTCGATTCACAATGCCGAGCTATAGCTCATTCAGTTACTTATGTGGGGCGTTAAGCGTATGTGATAAATCCAAGACGGTTTCTAACCTTTGTGATACTATGGCCGAATGTCGCGAAGGGAAAAAGGCACGTTCATCGTATAACTGG
>RPOO01000085.1 GCA_003857025.1 Methanothrix sp. | reverse complement strand
GATCAAGATTCATCAGTTCGGCTCCTTCAGCACCAGCAAACTGAGAAAAGCTATCGAGGCCGGTGAGTATTCCGGTTGGGACGACCCGCGCGTTCCCACGGTGCGGGCCATGCGCTGCCGCGGCATTCGTCCCGAGGCTCTGCGCAGATTCATGATCGACCTTGGCGTGGGAGAGACTGACATCAGCATCAGCATGGACTCCATCTACGCCGAGAACCGCAAGCTCATCGATCAAGAGTCCAACCGCTACTTCTTCGTCTGGAATCCCATCTCGCTGCAAATCGAGGGCGAGGTGCCAGCATTCGGGCACGCACCACTGCATCCTACCATCGATCGCGGCTGGAGAGATATTCCGGCGGGCAACAATCTGTTCATCTGCAGGAGCGATCTGGAGGCCTTGAAGGTCGGAGATAATATTCGGCTCAAGGATCTATGCAATGTGGAGATAACGAGCCTGGAGCCGGCTAAGGCGCTCTTCCTGGGCAAGGATGTGGGCAAGAGGACCAGGATAATTCACTGGGCTCCGGCAAACGGCCCGGCGGTCAAGGTGATGAAACCGGACGGCATTGATGAGGGAGTAGGCGAAGCCGGAATTGCCGGAGAGCTGGGCAAGGTCGTGCAGTTCGAACGCTACGGATTTGTGCGGGTCAACCATCTGGGCGAGCCGATAGTGGCGTACTTCGCTCACCGCTGAGCGATTGCCGCAGATGCAACTGTTGCAGCAACCATTGCTGCAATCGTTGCCGTAATCTTCGCTGTAAACGTTGGCGAATTAATTAGCCTGAATCAGACTCAAAAAAGATTCAATTGCTGCAGTGCCCCGGCCAAAAACGCCAGCAGGGCCACTGCCATTCCTATTTTCAGCGCTTTTTGCGATCCTTTGGCGTCTCTTCTCATGACTTTCAAGATAGATTGCAGGAAAAAGAGATCCGCAACTACCGCTATCGCCAGATACGCATTTCCAAAGGGCGCAGCAAAGCTCAAGCCAATTGCCGCCAGCGCGAAGGTTGCGGCAAGACCGGCTGACAGTCTCTCGCCCGCCAGAATGGGCAGAGTCCGAGCCCCGCCCAGCCGGTCCCCTTCCATGTCCTCGCTGTCTTTTGCGATCTCCCGGCTCATGGTAGCCAGAAATGAGAGCAGGAATGGAATCCGGTTTGCCAGCAATCCAGCCTCGCCGCTGGCTGCGCCTCCGAAAAGGAAGGTTGAGCCGGTGAGGTAGGCCACGCAGACATTCCCGGCCAGAGGGGTGGCTTTGAGATTTCGGGCATAGAAGAACAGCAAAACTGAATTAATAATCGCAACGGCCAGGCATATCTGGTTCACCAAACCTGCCAGGATCGAGCCCAATATGAAGAGCGCGAGAGAGTATTTGAAGGCCAACGGCGGGCTGATCCGCCCGCGGGGGATAGGTCGCGTGGGCCTGTTGACCGCATCGATCTCGCGGTCGTAGTAATCATTAATGGCGTTTCCCGCACCAGTCACCAGAAAAACCGCAGAAAACAAGAGCGCAGAAGATTTGAGATCAACGCTTCCGGCGATGGCGAGGCCGATGATAGCTGCAACTCCGGCCATGGCGCAATTGAACGGCCGCAATATTTCCCAAAATGCAGGCAACGATGGACTGGACAATGCCAAGCTATCCCCTCGCGCCGCCTAGCTGGAGACGCCGCGTATCAGGTATAGCAGATAGATCTCAGTTAAGTAACTGTCGATGTTGCCAAACGAAGCCGCCTTTCCGTAAGGCTGGATGAGCCGGATCAGAAAGGTGCTGCTGGCCGGAACTTTCTCCCGATATATCAGCCCGGATGCCTGCATCTTGGATACAACTTTAGAGCACTTGCTGCTGTCTATGCCGAGCATGCGGCGCAGTTCAGACTGCAGGAGACCGTCCGATTTCGAGCCGATGAGGCCGAGGGCCTTTTCCTGCAAGGCGGAGATGCTATTTTCCGTGGGGTCCCCCATCTTTCCAGACATTTTAATCACTGGCCTTAATTTATACTTAATTTATTTTGATATACTGTCATGATGGTTTATGGTATAAAATCCTTTTGGAATTATGCACCGTATTGTCCTAAAATTTAGCAAATATATTTTGAATTGAGAGTCAAAAATCGAATTTGAGATTAATAATTCAAATATTCTACCAAAATTATTCCTAACAACGATTTTGATGATCAAATCGGGATTTGGGGAGATCGCAGTGAAAAAAGATGCACAACGGTTTTCAGATTAGGGAAATTATCTATAATAAAATTAATGCAATTTTAAAAGAAATTGTATCCAAATCATAATATCAAATATCACAGCCAAATGCTGCGATTTAGATGTTTTGGTTTATGAATTCCAGATTCAGAAATCATGGTTTAGTGGTCGTAATATAGAAATTGATGTTTAGATATCGAGATATAGCGATCAATTTTTGCAATCAATTTAGGGATGTTTTTCGCGAGTCAACACTCAATCATATCCCACCCATCACTCTGGAAGCGGAAATTTGGCGCGAATCTCGCGGCTTCGCAATATAGGCAGCCCGATCTCTTCGAGAATCGCCACAATCCTCTTTCGCTCCTCGGACCGCAGTGATTTTCTATCGATGTATGCGTAGTTCGCGCCGGACTTTATGCGCGCATCCTCAACCAACGCCGCATCCAGATCAGCCATCCTGTAAGAAGAAAAGAGGTGCCCGAATGCCACATCAGATTCGAACATAAGATCTGTCTGTCTTTGCACATAGTGTCCTCCCCCAAAGCCGAGGAAAACAGGCAGCTCTTGCATCCGATTGTCTTCCATCGACAAAATAGCCCTGGCCACGGCTTCCCCGGCTTTTGCATCGCGCCACTGAGCTTCGGCGCTGCCGATCTCTGCGAAGAAACAGGGCGTCTTCATGTCCGTCGGTCCGTGATGAGTGGCTTCGGCGGATATTGCGAATCCCTGCAGTGCCTCCTCGTGAATATTGTGCAAAAATGATCGCAATCCCCACGATGCCGCCGCAGAAAGCTCCCGCCGGCCGTTTTCAATTATGCCGGTGAAGTGGCCGCCAAACCAGGGCAAGCCCGCTTTGGACTCATGCCTGCAGACAAAGACAACCATCTTAGGCTGCAGCCCAAGCTCCGCCAGTTGGATGTCAAACCCTTTCAAAGCGGACTGCCGGCCCTCATGAATTATTAAGCGCCAGCATCCGTTGGCCCGAAAACCATTTCGGTCTTCCCAGGGCCGGAGCGCCAAAAGACGCTCGAAAATATTGAGGCTTGCCGGATCTGCCCGAGAGCAGACTATGGCAACCTCATCATTCATATCTCCTTTCCCACTTCCAGCATCTTGGCAACCATTGGCGCGTAATCGATCTTTGATGCCTTGATCTCAGAGAGAGGCATGATTACGAGCATGGGCCGCTTGGTGATGAGCCCTTCTGCGGAAAGTGTGCGAAGCTCCGCGTCCAGGCGGCTCTTAAGCTGCGGGTAGCCTGTAGACAGGAATGCTCCGAAGATCTCCCCGGGCTGCAAGATACTGAACAGAGGCGCTCCGACATTGCGGAAGGCTCTGTAAACCTTGGATAGGTCTTCACGATCGTGGCCGTGCCTGATGGTGACATGGTAGAATGACAGCAGCTCACAACATATCTTTTGCCAATCGATGTATGCCTCGCGGAACAGGAGGCCGCTTTGGAAGAACTTGGTTCGCTTTCCGGAGATTGTTGGCCGGGAGATGCCGGTCCTCCGGGAAAGCTCAAGGTCGGAAAGCATTGGGTATTTTACGAAGGCGTAGAGCGTCAATTTGTCTTTTTCAGTCAAGCGGGAGTCTTCAGTGATCACCGGTGCTTTTGGTGGAATTACCTCTTGGGGAAGATCGCTTCTGGCGAGCTCAAACAGGCTGTTTACCGCTATGGCAGCATCAGTGGAATAGCTTGAAACCTGGAACGGGTAATGGAAGTAATGAATATCCTCAACATAATCGTTGCGGAAATATTCGTCGATGATGGGATCGAAATTGACTCTAAAGTCGGTAAGGCTCTTGGAATAGAATGCAGAGATAGAGTCTGTGTCTGTGGCAATATGAGAGACGCAATTGGGATAGCTTGTCCAATCCTGGTAGGCTTTTGATGCCGCTCTCACCTCAAAAGGTGCAGTCGGCTTATACTTGACGAACACTGAGGTCAGGATTTCAGCGCCTACTGCTTCTCCGGATGGAACGTTCAATAGCTTGATAAGTTTCCAGTCTCTGAACTTTCGTTTGCTCTTGAATATCGTGGATCGATCAACACCTATGTTTGAGGCGAGATCTATATCACTGAACCCCGGATATCTGGCAAGACCGTAAAGAACTAACCTCTCCTTTGATGTTAATTTTAGTTGCATTTGAAGTGCTATACTTTTTTTAAGTATTTATAGGTTGCCTAATCTTAGATTTCCCAATATAACAGTGCGGCATATACAAGACCTGGACGATTGAATTTTGCCAGATTTTCATGTGTCATGCCTTATACTGCACTATGCACCTAGATGTCCACTAATGCGGTTTTTCTGTCAAATATACCAATTTGTGGCTTGCTATGTTTTATCTAATATTTTTCAGTTTTTTAAAAAAGTTTGTGTGCAAATCCCATATGACCCTCTCGCAAATCCGGCAGATATTTCGCATTTTTCACAGGATTTTATTGCATAATTCACTCATCTTCCGGCAACTTTGTAAACGATCGTTCTCTAACAGAAAATGGCAAATCATGCCCGGGAATGACAATATCTGCAATAGAAATAATCTTGGCCATGCTGGAGACGGCCAATTCGCGGTTCACGTGCAAGAATGGCGGAATATTTTTTATGAAGTTGCCGAAAGTGGGCAGCGCATCCCCCGCGATCACGATCCTTTTTGGGCCTTCCGCCACTATGGATATGCTGTCCATGCTGTGACCCGGCGTTCTCATGGCCCACACGCCCTGTGCTATCAATTCTCCATCTGCAGGAGTCAAGATCTGCGCCCGGCAAAAGAGATGGTTGTTATCGCAGTGATCGCTATGGGTATGCGTGTTAATCACTATATCAACATCTTCGGGCCTGATTCCGATGCGGTTTAGGGCATCCAGAATCCTCCGACCCTCACCTGCCAGGCCGGTATCCACAACAATCGTCTCTTCTTTGGACATTATCAATGTTACTGACGATCGTGCATCAAGAATGCGGCCAGAGCCATCTCTCACGATTGAGCCGGGCTTGAGGAGAAAGACTTTAGGAAATGATTCACAGTGCATGATTTCTCTCTGCATGTTTTCTCGATAAGTGGTCTCTTGAATTGACATGTTTTTGATCGTTGGATTGACATTTTAATTCGACTTGTTGGATTGACATGATATGGACCGCGATACTGTGCGCCTAATACTGAACGCTTGATGCCGGATGCTTGTCAGAATCCGACCGCTGCATCTTCAGTGACCTGACAAGCATAACCGGGCAAGCTTCAGATATTACCTTTGGGTATTGGCCATTGGCATTCAGGCAAGTTATGACTTCATCTTAGGCCAGGTACAGCTTTTGCAGCTTCTCGTTCAACCTTTCGACCTGCTGCACAGCCGTGCCGATATACTGGTGCGGGTCAAGCAACGCTCGAATCTCCTCCTCTTTGAGGTTCTTGGTGACGATCTCATTCTCCAGGAGCACATCGGCAAGCTCTCTCTTCTGCTCGAAGGCGGTCATGCTGCTCAGGCGCATGATCTCATGAGCCTGCTGGCGACCAACGCCCTTCTTGGCCAGCTCGACCATGACGTTCTCGGCCATATTGAGGCCGTGCAAAAGCGTCAGGTTCTTTTCGATGTTATCGGGCCGAAGGCGCATATTGGCCAGGGTGCGGGTGGCCAAAGTCAGCAGGTGGTCGGTGAAGATAAATGCCTCCGGGAAGACTATGCGCTCGCAGCTGGAGTTGGTGAGGTCGCGCTCATCCCAGAGAGGGATATTCTCAAATGCGGGAATCAATTGGGCTCGCACGATGCGGGAGAGGCCGCAGACCTGTTCAGACTTGATCGGGTTGCGTTTGTGGGGCATGGTTGACGATCCGACCTGCTTTTTGCCGAATCCCTCCTCGACCTCGGCGATCTCGGTCCTCTGCAAGGAGCGCATCTCCACGAATATTTTGTCCAGCGTGGAAGCCACCAGCGCCATCCAGCAGACCATTTCCGCATGCCGGTCGCGCTGAATGACCTGGTTGGATACATCCACCTCGGTCAGGCCCAGGTGACGCATGACGCGTGTCTGAATTTCCATGCCGTTTTTGCCGTAAGCAGCCTGGGTCCCCACCGCGCCGCTCATCTTTCCCACAGCCGCGCGCGGCCTTAGCTGCTGCAATCTCTCGATGTGGCGGGCAATCTCCGAGGCCCAGATCGCGAATCGAAGGCCGTAGGTTGTAGGCACTGCGATCTGGCCGTGCGTCCTTCCGGCGCACACAAGCGTCTTGTTCTCTACGGCCTTGTCCAGAAGCAGCGCCAGCAGCTTCTTGAGCTTGGGCTCGAGAACGTCAAAAGATGCCTTGATCTGCAGCCCGGTGGCCGTGTCCAGGATGTCGTTGGAAGTCGCGCCGAGATGAATCCACTCTCCAAACTTGGGGCTGCACTCGGCCATAGCCAGCACGGTGGCCATCATGTCGTGGCCGATCTCGTCCTCGATCTGCTTGGCGCGATCGGGGTTTGTGGCCTCGGCAGCGGCTGCAATCTCTGCTGCTGCGCCTTTGGGGATCATGCCCAGCTCTTCTTCAGCCTGAGAAAGAGCGGCCTCCACACGGAAGAGACAGCGCAGCCGGAAGTCCTCTTCCCAGATAGCCTTCATTTCCTTCGTGCCGTATCGAAATTCCATTGGGTGAATAGCCATGATCGAGGGAATGGATCAAGGGGTTGATGGATTTTTTGGTCCTCAGCCGGCCCGAGGCGGCAATAATAAAAACCATCCGGTTGGATTCGTTTCTGATTAATATGATTAATGATCCAAATCCAAAAGGGGACCCGAATCCATTTGCCTTTCTTGAAATGGCTGCCCTGGAGTTTGGCGCTCTCGATGCCAAGGTCATCCCAGCTTCGCAAGTAATCGTGGAGAACCGAGTCCCGCTGAAGTGCAGAACCGGCTGCGTCGGTTACGGCAAGAAATTGACCTGCCCGCCTTATGTTCCGACGGTGGACGAATTCAGGAAGATTCTGTCTGAATACAATTATGTGCTTCTTGTGAAGTTCAAATCTCCTGCCAAGGCCGATCCGGATGTCATTTGTTCCATCTACAAATATTGGCTGGACCCGGATTCGCCTGCGGAAAAGAAAGAGCAAGCCGATCGCTTTTGGAAGGACTATTTCGGCGAGAGCAAGAATATCCTTCTGACCATGCTGGAGCTGGAGAAGACAGCGTTCAATGCCGGTTATACCCTGGCGCTGGCCCTGGTGAACGGCTCATGTCGGCTTTGTGAGACCTGCAATGTCAAAAGCGGGATCTGCGCGCATCCCAGCATGGCCAGGATTCCGGAGCATGCGGTGGGTGTCAACATGAAGAAGACCGCTGATCTGGCAGGAATGGCGATACAGTTCCCCGTATCGGGAAACCCGACTCCGATGGCGATGCTGCTCATCGATTGACTTTTTTTCGGTATCAATCGCAGATCTAATCAATGGATTTTATTGGATTTGCCCCAGCATTCCGAATTCGAAGATATCAGGTCCAAGTCCAATATTTCAGAAGGATTAAGTTAAAATAGCATTAAAACTAAATATACTTCTGAGGTGAGACAATAGGCGACACAACATTCTACGTATGTATCGCCCCTGTGGCCACCATAATTCTTCCGGGCGATCCGCCTGACATCATATTTCCGCGACTCTTCGGCTTCTAGCGGGCATAGCGACGGCGACATACATCGTGGCGACCGAATTGCAAATATTTTTATTTATTTTGGTCCACCAAAATAGATCTTCTTAAAGATATGGCATTTGAAATTATAAGCTGAAAGCCGCAGGACTAGAGGCTGGAAAGCAGAGTCAATTATCCTGCAGCAATTTTGTGCATCAATCCTTCGCATCCATATTTCTGTTTGTTTTTTCCGCCAGCATCTCTTTGGCCTTCGCGAATAAGTCTGCGATAGTCAGGCGCTATAATTTGGTGCTTAGACACGACAGGGATGACCAATCATTAGAATTTAATAATAATTGTTGGTCGGCTAAAAAACGTATATCTGTAGAAAAATTCAAATAGTAACTACAATAATTATTGTGATGTGCAAGGAGATAAAAGCAGAAAATACGTCGCAGAATTTTTAGTCTTGCTGCTTACCTATATTCTTCCACTTTCTATTGATGTTCAAGCTTCCGCGGATATCCAAGCCATTTCTGATCTTAAAACCGCTGATGATGTTGGGGGCTTTATCGACCGCCAAAATCCAGATGACGTTAGGGCCTCGATTGATGTTATAGATTCATCCGCCAATAGCATGATTCTGGATGTCGGACATTCCATTCGGCAAGCCTGCCGTGCGAGCTTCGTCGCTGCCGGTCAATCCGATTCTCCTGTTCGTGCCTTGGCATTGAATCATCCTCCTAAAATTCCATCCACTCCCACAGGCCCATCAATCGGCCTGCCGGGAACCGCCTACAATTATTCAACCGCTGCCAGCGATCCGGATGCGGATAAATTAACCTACCTCATCGACTGGGGCGATAAGAACACAACTTTTGCCGGCCCATTAAACTCAGGCGAAATAGTAGCAGCAAATCACACCTGGTGCAGGGGCGGCGTTTACCGGATAAAAGCAATTGCGACGGACAGCTTCAATTCCTCCTCAGAGTGGTCCGATATTTTGAATGTCGTCATTAATACGCCGCCCGATCGTCCTTCAAAGCCCATCGGTCCGGCAGCAGGGCGGCCCAAGACCTCGTACAGCTTCCGTTTCAGAGCAACTGATCCTGATAATGATCGGATGAATTTGACAGTTGATTGGGGAGACAATTCTGCTGTCGCATCAAATTGGACGGAATCCGGCAGGGAGGCAAGTCTTGCTCATGCTTGGGAGCGGGCGGGAACTTACCGGATTAGAGCTATGGCTATGGACAACAACTCGGCGACTTCAGCTTGGTCGAATGAAGCAGTTATAGTAATAAATTCGCCTCCGGATGTTCCGTCTACGCCTTCCGGGCCGTCTTTTGGCTTTACCGGAGACGCTTATGGCTTCCAGGCCTCGTCTACCGATCCGGACGGCGACCGGATGACGTTGATCTATGATTGGGGAGACGGAAACGCATCTGTCAGCCGCCCCATTGAATCGGGCGCAGAGGCAAGAGGAGAACACGCCTGGAAGAAAGCCGGTACCTATCGTATCAGAGTGAGCGCCACCGACAGCCTGGGAGCATCCTCGCTGTGGTCACGATCGCTGAATATCACAATAAACACGCCGCCGCAAATTCCATCGCAACCTTTGGGCCCCAAGTTCGGCTACGCCTGGGCCCCATACCGCTTTATGACCTCGGCCTCTGATCCGGATCAGGATTCATTGAGATATACCTTCGACTGGGGCGACGGAGCCCAAAGCAAGACCGGCTTTCTCGCATCGGGCGAAAGGGCTGCTGCATCTCATGTTTGGAATAAAACCGGCTGCTACCAGATCCTGGTCGATGTTACGGACTCCAAGGGCACCAGGGCAAATTGGTCTGCACCTCTGAATGTTACTATTGCCGCCAATGATCTGCCGGAGATGCCGAGGGACCTTTACGGGCTTCGCATGGGGTACACCGGGGTCAATTATACCTACTTCACAATGGCAGAGGACTCTAACGGTGACGGCGTCATGTACACTTTCGACTGGGGCGATTTTGAGACATCATTGACGGGCTATGTCAAATCCGGGTCGATAGAGTGTGCATCCCATATCTGGAAGAAGGCAGGAGAATATGTAATTCGCGCAAATGCCACGGACGCAAGAGGAGCGCCTTCGGAGTGGTCGGAGCCATTTACAGTCGTCATTAAACCCAATAAACCGCCCAAGTCTCCAAAAACACCATCCGGTCCGAGCTCAGGATGGTGCCAGAAGGCCAACCGCTATTCCACGTCGGCCAGTGATCCTGACGGCGATCCGGTCAAGTATGTTTTCGATTGGGATGATGGAACAACTACCTGGACCGGCATGGATTACATGGATTCCGGGAAAGAAGGAGGCGTCCCTCACAAATGGACAAAGCCGGGAACTTATCAGGTGAAGGCTACGGCTATGGATAACAAGGGAACTACATCCGACTGGTCTGGGGCGCTGGCGGTAAAGATCGAATAACGAATCGCATAATTGCAGGCTCCGGCAGATTTCTGAAAATGAAACGCCTAAGTTCGATTAGACACCATGAGAATAAAAGTGCTTCATGATACGAATATAACGGGCATTTTACGCCAAAAGAAAAATCAAGAGAAAAATCCCGGGGAAGATCCCAGGCATTTTCAATTTAAATAATATTACAGGCGAAGTACATTCCGCTGAGATCTTTTACAGCCTTGGTGGGCTCGCCTATCTCGACGGGTTTTGCCGTTTCAGACCCGCTGTTGACAGTAAAGACCTCACCGGAGCCGGTCTTGCCGCCGATGGAGAACACTTCGCCCTCGCCAGATCCGATCTGTTTTACCTGCTGCTCGGTCTTTTCCTGGGTATTGAAGACGCTGCCAGTTGATGCTGCGCCTGTAGCCACGCTCGCCTGTACCGTCTCATTAAGAGCGGGGGCGGTCTGATTCAATGCGGGCTGGGTGGCATTTTCGACAGGAGCCGTTTCGTTCAATGCAGGAACTGTCTCGTTGATGAGGGGAGCAGTTTCATTCAACTCGGGAATTGTTTCGTTGATGAAGGGAGATGTTTCATTCAACTCGGGAACTGTCTCGTTGATGAAAGGAGATGTTTCATTCAACTCGGGAATAGTATCATTGATGAAAGGAGATATTTCATTCGATGCGCTTGCAGTTGCATTCAGTTCGGCTGCAGATGGGACCGTTTCATTTTGTGCCGGCACTGTTGCATTTACGACTGGTGCCGTTTCATTCAAGGCAGGTTCTGTCGCATTTTCTGCAGGAATGGTTTGGCTCACAGTCTCGTTTGCGGTTTCATTTGTGGTTTCATTTCCTGTTGTGGTAACCGTTGCGTTTAAAGTCGTGTTGTTGATGGTGGTGTTATTCAGGGCAGCCGCACTATCTTGCGCTGAGACGGCAAGAACTGCTGCCAACATAAGGACCAGGACGCTTGTGAAATATATAAACTGCTTATTCATATAATACCTCGGGCATATCACATAGCTTTGGAGCTTATCAATTTTACCTTGCGCACAGGTGTGGAGCAAGGCAAAGCAGCTCCTGCACTGCTCTGAGAAGAAATGCAATAGTCTCGCGACATATAACGTTAATCGTCGAATATCATAATCCTGCGCCCATCGTTATCATGGATCGCCCGATAATCATGATCTTATGATCTTTCCATCATCTTCTCCCATATCGCAGGACTCGCCGGCCACAAAGCCGCCGTCGCGGCGCAATAGTTCGCAGACGAGCTTTCCGTCCACGATTCTCAGGATTCTGTCTGTCTTCTCGGCCAGCGTCATGTCATGCGTGACCAGGATGAAGGTCTGATTAATCTTCTTGTTCAAATCGCGCAGCAGGTCATAGATCAGCTTGGAGCTTTTGGTGTCAAGATTGCCGGTCAGCTCGTCGCCGATGACGATGGACGGACCGTTGGCCAAGGCTCTGGCCACGGCCACGCGCTGGCTCTGGCCGCCGGAGAGCTGATTCGGCCTATTGTTCATGCGGTCTTTCAGGCCCACGGCCTCCAAAAGCTCCTCTGCCCTGGCGCGAGCGTCGCTTTTGCTCTTCTTGGCGATGAGCTGGGGCATCATGACGTTTTCCAGAGCGGAGAATTCGGGAATAA
The DNA here is from genome assembly GCA_003857025.1 of Methanothrix sp. GTDB lineage: Archaea > Halobacteriota > Methanosarcinia > Methanotrichales > Methanotrichaceae > Methanothrix. The sequence continues at coordinate 107 of RPOO01000085.1, read as the reverse complement.
GGTGATGGTACTGGAAGACAAATCCCAGCTCGCGGTTGCGCAAATGCGCCCGCTCCTCGGGACTGGCCCGGCTGACATCGATGCCCTTGAGTGAGATCTGGCCGCGG
>RPOO01000084.1 GCA_003857025.1 Methanothrix sp. | reverse complement strand
TGCTTCCAGGCTTCCACCATTCCCGCAAACCAGCCTGCGGCCACAAAGGGGTTGAGGGTGGTCATCCAGGCCACCATCAGTGCCGTCAGAGCGGAGAGCGGATGGCCCCGCGCCAGGACAACTCCAAGAGCCGACAGCCCGCCCGTGACGATGAACCAGATTCCGAAGGCGAGAAGGATATTCTGGCTGGATTGGGCTTTCAGAATCACAAGACCGATGGTCGCAAGGATGAGCAGGGATACGCCGATTCCGAATACTTTGGTGAATGTGACTTTATGGGCGGAAGGCTTCTCATTCAGGCCCTCTAAGGCCGGAATGGATTCCGGATGAGCCAGATGCTTGAGTATCCCCTCTTTGTGGCCAGCGCCCACCACGGCCAGGACGCGGCCCTGCTTGGAGAGCAGATGCAGATTTCGGGCCAGATAGGCATCGCGCTCGTCTACCAGAACGTTGGCCGCCGCCGGAGAGATCTTGCGAAACTCTGAGATCATCTGTGAGACGACATCCTGCTCTGTGATGCTGTCAATATCTATCTCCTCTTCGCCCCAGCCGAATGCCGCCGGGATGAGCGATCCGATCAGCCTGATTTTGTCCAGGAATCCCATTGCCGACCAGAAGCGCTGAATGGTTATGCCCACGTCTCTGTCGACCAAAGCCACGCGCGCGCCGGTCCTTTTGGCGGCTTCGATTGCAGCCAGCATCTCGGAACCGGGCTTCACGCCCATCTCGTCGCCGATCTTCTTTTGAATATAAGCCAGGAACCACTGCACCAGGAAGAAATACAGCTTTCCGCCGCTCAAAAGTTCGCTGATCTTGATCTCTTTCTCTTCTTCCTGGCCGGTCAGGGATCTGTAGCGAGCCGGGCATAGCTCAACGGCCACGATATCCGGTTTCTTCTCCTCGATGGCCGATACCACTTCTTGGACGCTTTTTTCGGAGACATGAGCCGTACCGACAATGATTATTTCATGTGCCTGGGCCTCAATTCCGTCTCCGCTCAGCGGCGCAGTCAGATCCACTATCTGGCAGGGAAGAGCTGCGTCTTCTTTCTTTACTTCTCCATTCTCCAAATCTATTACCTCTTAAAATCCCCGCCCTGTGGAAAGTTCAATGGCTCTAACCAGGTCTTCTCTTGAAACAATGCCCGCCAGCCTGCCTTCGTCAATCACCGGCAGCCTGCGGATGCCAATCTCGTTCATCATCTTCATGGCCATTGCAGCCTCCTCTTTTGGTGCTATCACATATAACTTTCTTGTCATCACCTGTTCGACACTGGTCTTCGACCGCTCCTCATCAGGAACATTCTGCAGGTCGGCGATGGTGACGATCCCCACCAGCTTTTCGCCGTCCATCACCGGATAGCCCCGGTGCTTCTGCTGGAACATAAGCTCTTTCAGCTCATGCAGTGTCATTTGGCCTGTGACGGTTTGGACCTGGGGGGACATGATATCTTTCACCAAAATTCCTTCCAGACTGATGTTGATGGCCGTGGCTTTCTCCTCTTCCGACGCTCCCATGTAGACGAAGAACGCCACAAAGAGCAGGAGAAAGTTGAAGGAAAACAGACCTACCACAAGCATCAGTATGGCAAACATCTTTCCCACACTTGCGGCGGTCCGGGTGGCCGTGATGTAGGGCATACGTGTGGCAAACCAGGCACGCAGCAAGCGGCCCCCGTCCATGGGAAATGCGGGAAGGAGGTTGAAGGCCATGAGAATCAGATTCATGACTCCAAGCGTCCAGAGTATGATGGCAAAGGGATTCCGATCATCCGGCACGGAGGCGATGTTTGCCAAAACCACACATACAAGGCCGATAACACCGCTGACCGCAGGCCCGGCAAAGGCCATCCTCAGTTCGAGCCCCGGATTCCTGGGAATCTCTTCCATTGCAGCCACGCCGCCAAAGAAGTAGAGAGTTATGCTCTTGATGGCAATTCCGCTCTTGCGGGCTACGTAAGAGTGTCCCAGCTCGTGCAGCCCCACGCAAACAAAGAGCAGCAGGGCAAAACCCAGAGAAAAGCCCCATCTAATGCCTGTTGGCTCCACGCCTGCAAAGCCATAGGTCCTCCCGAAGATCGGAGCGCTGAAGGTGGCAAATGCCCAGGCCACGTAAAGAACCACCACCAGGAAGGACCAATGTAGCCAAACCGGTATGCCCATGATCTTTCCGAGGCTTAGAGAGGAGTTCATAGATAACTTTTGATCACCAACATTAATAGATCTTTTGACAACTTGTCATGTAGAAATCAATCAGATGCTAAGATACTAATTGCCATCTTGACTTAAGCGAGCGGGTAGGAGAGTGGGGGTTCAGTGTGGATTTCAAAAACTAGAATTACCCGCTCGAAAGAAAAGAGTGGGTGGTAAAGATATAAATATTTCCCCTGAACGCGCTTACATGTGCTAAATATATTATAAATTTTCACCTTAGCACGGTCTTTTTTGGGCCCATCCGCTCTCGTTATTGCGATAAGCATCCACCAGATACTTTACCTGAGCGCTGTGCTCTGCCATCGAGGCTGCCGTGTACGCCTCGACCAAGTTCTTGCCTGCGGCAAAGACCCCGTGACCGCGAGCGATACACGCCTTGTGGGATACAAGGGCTGTCGACACGTTCCTTGCCAACTCGTCCGTTCCGAAATGCCCTTCAACAATAGGCATGTCTCCTAGAAATATGATCCCTTCGCTGTCAATCGGCTTTACGATCGCGTTTTCCAGAAGCGACATGCTCACCGCGAAGGGTGAATGAGTATGGATGATGGCCTTTGCAGCGGTGCTCTGGTAAACCATTCGATGCACGCAGGTCTCACTGCTGGCGATCTTATCTAAATCGCAAGTGCCGTTCAAATCCACTTCCACAGTCTGGCCGTTCTCCAGCTCATCCAGCATGGTTCCGGTGCAGGTGATGACTATTTTGGAGCCCAAGCGAGCGCTGATATTTCCGAACCTGGATGAAGTAAGGCCGGAGGATACCAGTTTCTTGCCGAACCTAGCAATATCCCGGGCAATCGCCTGGACGCTATTCTGCTCATCTAAAGACATACCAGCCTCATTTCTTTTCTCGAAGATGGAAAGGGACCGCCTTCATTTCCGCCTCCCCGAATTTTCCCTGCAGTTTTACCTGTACCTGATAGTCTCCCGGCGTCCAGAAGCTCGTCTCCCAGCGAGTGGAATAGATGCTGTTGCCGTCAAAGTCGTCCATGGGGATCTCCAGCGTCCTGTCCGGCCCGATGATGTTGGCATTCAATGCCTCAACATCTCCGCTAGCACGCGCCTCGATCATGACCGGCTCGCCAACAACGGCATCATCGTGGTTCAGATCCACACCCAAGAGCGACGGGGCGGAGAGCGACTCCGGTGTAGCTTGAACGCCTTCCAATGCCCGGGTCAGATTCATGGCACCATAGCCGTAAGTGTAATCCGGTCCCGACTGGCCCAGGTCGTCTGCCGTCTTGAGCAGCATTCTTTTAATGTCCGTGGGCTTCAAACTCGGATCCGCCTCCAGCAGGATGGACGAGGCTCCTGAGACCTGAGGAACAGCCATTGAGGTTCCGCTCATGGAACTCTGGCCGTCTTTGGAACCGGCCAGAGCCGAGACGACGTTAACGCCCAGCGTTACCAGATCCGGCTTGACGGTGCCGTCCGCGGACGGACCGCGAGAGGACAATTCGAATATCGAGCCTTTGTCATCAACGGCTCCTACAGTTATCACGTTGTCTGCATCTCCCGGAATAACGATGGACTTGGATGAAGGCCCGGAATTTCCGGCAGCCACGCACATGACTAGCCCTTTGTCGACCATGTTGTTGCAGGCCTCATCAAGCAAAGACGATCCGTCAGAAGGGCTCTCGCCGCCCACGCTAAAAGATATCACCTTAATTCCATAGCGATCCTTGTTCTCCAGGCACCAGTCCAGGGCTTTTAGTGCATCCGACAAATAGCATGCTCCATCTCTGTCCATGACCTTCACCACCAGTAGCCTTGCTCCCGGTGCGACGCCGATTCCGTCACTCCCCGCGATGAGGCTGGCGCAGTGGGTCCCATGCCCATTATCATCATAGGCGCTGGTCTGGTTGTTTACAAAATCCCTAAATGCTACAATTTTGCCTGCCAGCGCCACATGATCCGGGTCAGCGCCGGTGTCGATTAAGGCAACCGTCACGCCTTTTCCCGTGAGGATCTTTTCTTTTCGCGGATCATCGACGGTGGTGTGCGATGAAGTGGTTGAAGATATTGAAGCAGATGAAGATGATGTTAATGAGGTGGATGCGCATGAGGACAATGAATCTGATGAAGCTGAGGATGGTGTTGATGATTCGCACGAGGATGATGAGGCTGGGGTGGAACTCTCGCTCGATGCGTCCAGAACCTTCAGCTTCTGGTCTTTATAAACGCCCTTGACTCCTTTGATCTTGGCCAGCTTCTCCAGGTTGTCGCCGGATACGGTCATGGCGCTGCCTGGCAAGATTTTGAATGTCTCTTCCTCTTTGGCAGGGGCGGACTTGCTCAGGTTTCCGTCATGCAGGACGATAACTCTGACATCTTTTGTTCCTTGTTTTTCCAGGCTGTCCTCAATGCCGTTGCCGTTTAGGTCATTGGGATCCCGGATGGTGATAGTTCCCGACTCGTCCTTGGCGGCATTCCCTGCCTTGTCAATGGCGACGATCGTCACATTATAGGTGCCCGGCTTGAGGTTAGATCCACAGTAGCCGGTGAACCTGTTGTTTCGGTCCAGGTCCAGCATGAGATTCATGCGGTTGGCCACGTCGGCATAGACCATCTCAATCCCGGCTGAATCGTAAATAAAGGCATTGATCTCGCTGCGAGGGTCGCCGACCTTGAGGGAAGACGGGCTCACGGAGACTGCATAAATCACGGGCGGTGTGCCGTCATTTGTATTCGGCTTAAAATAGCTGTTATACTCCTTCTGAAACCAGATCGTTGCCTTGTTGTCGAGGGGATCGGTTGGCGCGAGTGCTGCCGCAGAGCTAACCAGAGCGGCCAGCAAAAATAAATAAAGGATTGAACTGAAGTTCACATCTACTCCAGTTATTAATTTCCGAGGTTCTTATATTTGCTGGTGCTGCTTACCTGTATCTCCAGTGCATCGGCAAAGGTTTTGGTAACCTCGCCGGTAGCTGCTACAATATCGACGCTATAGACTCCGGCGGCAACATTGGCATTCCAAATTCCGGCAAATTGGTCCCCTGTGATGCGTTTCATAATGACGCTGGAAACTTGGGCTCCTGCCTTGCTCTTTATCACAGCCGAGACTTTGAAGCTACTGTCGGCAGAGCTTTTCTGGGTTTGGCCGTTGGAACCTATCTGGACCACACCGTTCGTATTGCTGAGGTCGGCATATCCCTGAGGAGAGCCGAATCCACAGGTGGCGCATCCTTTGACCGTCAGCATGGTTTCATTTCCCGTCTTGGAGGGAGCAGCGGTGCCTGTATCGGCATTCTGTTTTTCTTCCTCAAAGATGGCGGTAATTTGCACTACGTCGCCTGTATTCGCCGGGTTTGGAGACGCTTTCACTTCTTGAAGATCAAAACCTAGTTTTGGCTGGCTCGCCTGCCAGTCCTGCCAGGAGTATATTCTGGCATCGTATCCCATGCGTTCGAGCACGAACCAGACCATCGAAGCCTTGACGCCCGTATTGGTGTAGATCACGACCGGCTTGTCTTTATTCAAGGATGCGAAGAGTTTTGCCAGTTCCGTTTCGTCTTTGATCATCTTGCCGCTGAGGACCGAGTCATAGGGAATATTCACGGCTCCCGGGATTGCTCCGGTATTGAATTCCTCTGCCGTTCTGGCATCAACGATCTGCGCCACGCCGCTTTGCACATATTCGTAGGTTGCCATGAGACTTGATTTTACTGTGGCGTTGTAGGTTGTTTTGGGAAGCTCTTTTGGCTCGGCAACTGTTGGCTCTTTTGCCGCCACCCAATCATCGATACCGCCGTCGAGCAGCTTGACCTTGTCGTGGCCGAGGTACTTCATCATCCAATAAACGTATGTAGCAGCAGACGGTCCGCCGCCGCAGGGCTGGCATTCACCGTAAATGAGCACATTATCGTTCTTGGATATGCCCGCGTCCCCCAGCACCTGAGCCATCTCTGAGACCGACTTTAATGCACCGCCCTCTTTGAGAAATTCAGTATAGGGAATGTTGACGGAACCCGGAATGTACTCCGTGGAGTTGGGGCTGATATCCAGAATTATTCCAAAGCTTTCCACCTGATCAAGTGGAACCAGGACCGCTGCAAAGCCTTCGCTCCTCTCTGATGATGCGACTTTCTCAGCAACGGTTTTCTGAGTTTCGCTTGCCGTTTCTGCCGTCTTTTCGGATGTGGTCGGATCACTGCTCTTGGTATTCAGGCTGGCTGCATTCTGCCGCGATACTTTCGGATTTACAAGGCCGCCGGTGGTACTGAGCGTGGGGGCTGCACTGGTCGAATTCCCATCCATGAATGCCGCCCATTCGTTGTTCAGAACCTCCTGCTGATTGCCCGATGAACAGGCCGCACATTCTGCACTTGCGTTAGAGGTCGCAGCTATGGCCACTGCGATCAATAGCAATATGCTGCTAACCGTTTTAATCATTCTCATGAATTCTCCTCAAAGGTTAATTTTTGCAGAGATTAAATTCTCCAAGCACCGATTTCTTCAAAGATTAATTTCATCGAGACCGCTCACTTTGCGGTTTCATTTCCCTTGGAGCTTTGCATTCTTTCGTTATACATCCAATCCTCATAGGAATATAGCTTGGCATCATAGCCTAAAAGTTCCAGCGCGAACCAGGCTACCGATCCCTTAGTAGGCTGTGCTGTGAAGACTGCGACAGGTCGATTTTTATCAAGGACTGCAAAGACCCTTTGCAGCTTTGTCTCATCTGCTATTTTGCCGTCGCCTATGATGCTGCTGTATGGGATATTAACGGCTCCCGGAATCGTGCCCGCCCCGAATTCCTGAATGGATCTGGCATCCACAATCTGCGCCGCGCCGCTCTTGACCCAATCGTACTTGGCGATGAACCCGTCCGTGAAAACGGCGCTGTAGTTAGTGGGCGGCCTTGTGATAGTATTATTGTCGGCGTTTTTGCCTGCCGCGATCCAATCCTGCACCGTACCGTCCAGCACCCGAACATTCTCGTGCCCCAGGCATTTCATCATCCAATAGACTAGCGTGGCCGGGGCGGGGCCGCCGCCGCAGGGCATGCACTCGCCGTAGATTACGACATGGTCCTTTGGCGATATTCCTGCGTCCCCAAGGGTTTTGCAGATATCCTTCATCGATAACAGGTTTCCGTTATGCAAGAATTGCACATATGATATCGCCGTTGAATTCTTGATATGCATTGTCGCATTCTCGCTGATATCCAGCAGAATGTCGCCGCTCGAAACATCGTCGATGGGCTCCAGCATCTTCTTGGTAGTGTCGCTCCTGGCTGCAGTCAGGTTTCCGAGAACAGGTTTTCCCGTGTTTTGGCTAGCATTCGATGACTTGTTTGATGAATTGTTGGCGGACTCGTTGGCGAAATTCTTTTCGAAATTGTTTTCGGACTTATTTGAAGCATCTGCTATCGTACTTGTCGTCTCTCGCCGATCTGCGGTTTTGGGAGTTTTGGCATTCTTCTTGGTGGCGTTAATGGCGGTGTTATTCTTATTAGCTTCAAAACTATTCATGGTCTGATTCCATTCGGAAGCCCTGCTGCTTTGTGCGGAGCCGTAGGATTCAACTGTCAAATAAACCAATTTCGTGCTTCCCATCTGATCGAATGCCTTATCGCTCGACCAGGTCGTGTCATCGGAACATATGACTGGGCTGCATGTGCCCATGATAATCAGCAATGCTAATACAGCCGGTGCTATTAATCCCACTCCCACCGAATATCTCCTAAATGCCATTACATCTTCCCGCTAATTTGCTTCGCGAAATGATTTATGAAGAGAAGCCTCCCCTTGAGCCGATCGTCACAACGCCTAACGACTCTTGCAGCTCGAACCCTCGCGCATTCTTTGCCGTCAGGACTATCTCATATTTTCCGGGATCGAGGAGAGCTGTGGAGAAGCTGCCCTGATAGGAATCTCCTGACTGAACGAGTCTGGCATAGCCTTCCGCTTCCTTTCCCGAACGGTAGGCGCGGGCTGTGACTTGAGAAAGGGCGTACTTGGATTGCAGCTTTGCTTTTATGGAGATGCTGTCTCCCACTCTAACGCTCGTTGGGGACATGCTCTTGTCGATGATATTGATCTCCTTGACCTGATTGCCCATGATGGGATATTCATCCTTGGACGAGTCGCTTACCGCGTAGGGCTGATCGCCTATTCCGTCCTTTCCCGCAGCATCCTGTCCGACTCCTTGCATCTCATCTTTTCCCTGGTAGTCGCTCCAGAGGTTTCCGCCTTTGGGATAGGGCGCATACCACGAATTTTTGCCCCTTTCCTCGGCCTGGACTGCGTTATCGGAGATGCGATTGCCGTAGAATTTGTTGCCGCTCGATTCCACGAATATGCCGGTCTGACTGCTGGATATATTGTTGTAGATAATTATATTCTTATCTGAGTTGCTCTGGATTTGCAGCCCGTAGCGACCGTTGTTTGTTATCCGGTTTCCGTCTATGGTATTTTGGGGTGATTCCATGAAGGTTATGCCTGCTACGACGTTGTTTTGCACGGTGTTGTTGCGGATTATGTTGCCCGTGCAACCGAGGCGCAGGTCCAACCCGGAGTTGGTGTTCTTCGACATATCGTTGAATTCAATCAGGTTGTTGGCGCAGTCCGTGAACATGTACAGGCCGTACATATTTGCCTGCAAAACGTTGCCCCGGATGGTGTTGTTGCTGCAGGAAGGGAAGAGATTGATGCCGTAAGCGCCGTTGCCATAGGCTGAATTGTTCGCGATGAGGTTGTCGTTGGAGTTGGAGAGGTAAATTCCATACCAGCCCTCGCCCACGATTCCATTGTAGCTGGCATTGTTTCCCGTGACCGTATTACCGTCGGAGAAGAGCAGAGCTATGCCCGGCTGGGCGCAGTAGAGGACGGTGTTGTCGGCAATCAGACATCCCGTGACGCTGTTGAGCTTTATTCCGTAAAAGCCGTCCCGAACCAGGAAGCCGCGAAACTCTACGTTGTCAGCCTCCACGCTCACGCATGCATCTCTGTTGCCGGCCCGAATGGTAGAGCCGTTGCCCACCAGCTTTATGCTCTTTTGAATGGATATCTTGTCATAGGCTCCCGGTGCAACCAGCAGCGTGTCGCCGGGGGAAGCTGCATTGATTGCAGCCTGCAAGTTCGAACTCACCTGTATTGTGGCACCGTCTGTGACGGCAGCTGTTAGCAGCACCAGACAGGCGATGCAAAAGGCCATAATTCTCAAGCGACCACCATGATCAAGAGCAGTCGCGATGTTAATAAAGCTAACGTATATCATTATTCTGCATAGTCAATGCTGGGAAACCCAGGATTAACATGGACCGAGCAATATAATCTCTCGAAAGATGAGCGTCATCTTGGGCCCAAGAATTGCCTATAATCGCTTATATTGGTCATATATGAACGTAAGTCTTTTTATCGTCTGAGAATAGTATTCATTGGAGGAATTGACTAATGAGATATTTGTATGCAATTACCGGATTATTGCTGCTGCTTGCGGCAACTGCCGCAGCGGGCAGCTTCAAGGCAAACATGGATGTTGATATCTATGTAGATGCGAATAACTCCAGCGAGAACTTTGCCGATAGCGACACCCTCTGGGCGGCTTCTGAGGACGGCAAGTCCGTCAAGGAGGTTTACCTGAGCTTTGTCAATCTCTTCGGCTCCCAGAGCATCTTCAAGCCCGAGCAGCTTCAGTCCGCTACTTTGACCCTGGATGTCTCCAAGGTAGAGAATCCCGGCGAGATCAAGGCATATTTGGTGCACGGTGCTACACTGGGTACGGCAACCTGGAGCGACAAGCCCGAGTACAGCAGCAATGTCTCCACCTCGGTCGATGTGGAGAAGGAAGGAAGCTACACCATCGATGTCACACCTCTGATCAAGAAGGCTGTGGAAATCTGCACAGAAGGATGCCCCTATTCCATTGCTCTGGTAGCTCAGGACGGCGCATCGGTGGGCTTCACATCCGCTAAGGCTTCCGCGGAGAAGAAGCCGGTTCTGGAATACGAGAATTCCGACTAGATATCGGATAACTAAAATAGATAAATTAAACTAAATAACTGATCCAGAACGGAAAAAAGGCGAGATGATGAAGAGTGAGCGGCAGAAAGGCTGTGGAAAAAACCAATCCATCGTCTCGTTGTTAACCCGTTTAGTTTTCTTTTTATACCTCTTCGATCATTTAGATAGCTGATGCGCCAAGGCAGATCTTATGCAGTTCCAATTGTGCTCTTATTTCTCTTAGGGCTATATCTGCTGTTCTTGAGTGGCGGCGCGTCGGCGGCCAGCGGCAAGAGCCCCGTTGAGGTAATCACTATTGAGACCCCGGGATGCACAAAATGCGCCGCGATGGAGAGAACGCTTGGGCAGATCAACGAGGACGTGCCTCTGAATATTACAAAATACTATTACTATACCGATGAAGGCCACCGCCTTATCAAGGAGATGAATGCCAAAGACGTTCCCGCGGTTATCATCGGATCTCATGTAATCAACTACAAGGATTACAATGGAGACAATGCCAAGCTTGAGCGCCTCGTTCGAGAGGCTCTGGCGGATAACACTACCATCGAGAATGCTTCCATCTCACTGCCCAGCAACAAGAGCGCAAATATGAGCAGCATTGAAAACGGTCCGTCTCTGAATTTGCAGGAGTTCTCCATCTACACCGTCTCTGCCGTCCTGGGGGCGGGGCTGGTGGCTGGCTTCAATCCCTGCCTGCTCGGCATCCTGGTATTTCTGGCGGCGTCGGTGCTCTCCTCGTCGGGCCGCAAACGCGATCTGGTGATGATGGTAGTGTTCTTCTCGCTCGGCATCTTCACCATGTACTTCCTCTTTGGTCTGGGCATGCAGAGGCTGCTGCAGACGGATGCGGTGACCGGGGTTTTCCGCTATGTTCTGACCGCATTTCTATTGATCGCGGGTCTTTCTCAGGTCCTGGACGCGGTGCGTCTGAACCAGGGAAAGCCATCGCTCTTCCGCACGGACTGGGCCCTCAAGTACTTCCAGGCCGGAGTAGACAAGGGGCGCTTCAGCTCCTACTTCTTGATAGGGGCGCTCTTCTCACTGGTCAAGGCTCCGTGCCTCGGTGCCATTTACCTCGCGATCCTGGATCTTCTATCAACCCAGAGCTACTTAGCAGGCGCAGCGTACCTGTTTTTCTTCAACCTGGGGGTCATACTGCCCATTATAGTTTTGGGCGGCTTCATGGCTCTTGGGATGAGCCCGGAGCAGGTGGACGCATTCCGCAAGGACCACCGGGTGGGCATGAGGCTGGCCACAGGCCTGTCCTTGATCGCGCTCGCGCCGCTCATCTACTGGCAGTGGATTTAGATCCGAAAGCCGCCTGTGGAAAAAGGATTAATAGAGAGATGTTTCACCTATTTCTGAGGTGAATTATTGTTTTTAGTAGGTGAGGCTCTCATCGGGAGAGAGCCTGAGATAGCACACATCGATCTGATCATAGGAGAGAAGGATGGGCCAGTAGGGGCAGCTTTTGCTTCCGGGCTTACCCAGCTTTCGGCGGGACATACTCCCCTTTTGGGAGTCATAAGGCCGAACCTTCCTCCCAAGCCATCCACTCTCATCGTGCCCAAGGTCACGGTCAAGAATATGGATCAGGCTGCCCAGATCTTTGGACCGGCTCAGATGGCCGTGGCCAAGGCGGTAGCGGATAGCGTGGCCGAGGGAGTAATTCCCAAAGACAAGGTGGAAGATCTGGTAATAATCGTGTCAGTCTTCATCCACCCCCAGGCCAAGGATTACGATGCCATCTACCGCTACAATTACGGTGCCACGAAGCTGGCGTTGCAGCGAGCGATGGTCGGATTCCCGGACATCGAAAAGGTGCTCTACGAGAAGGACAGGTCCACTCATCCCATCA
>RPOO01000083.1 GCA_003857025.1 Methanothrix sp. | reverse complement strand
TTTGTTGCACCAAACAGGCGCTCTTTTTCGTGGAACCGTTAGCTCTGCTTGTCAATTCCGTCACATGTGCCCCGGATGAGGCAGACGATGCCCGCTGCCAGCAGCACGGCCATGATTCCCGTCAGGAATATGCCGTCGAAGACTCCCGCTCCGCCAATGGAGAGGACCAGCGGCTTTGTCTGATGAAGAGTCGTGGGCGAGAGAGCCGGAAGGATGCCGGGCGTGATCAGGCTCAGAAGGTCTGCACCAACCAGCGTTCCGATGGTGCCGCTGATGTAGGCCAGGGGCGGAGAATTGCGGTATCCTTTGGCCAGAGCCAGGCCGCAGACGGCTGCGAGCAAGGGCGACAGCCAGAAAGGAAGGACGATGCCTTCACCGGGCACTGCCGCTGCCATGTAGTAAGTCACCAGGGCCACAGCCGAAACTCCAAGCAGGGCTTTGCCTAAAGTTGCCTGACCGCGCAGGAGAAGGTGGCCGGAGACGACCAGGGGAATGATGCACCCGCCCAGGTTAACCGCCAGGTAAAGGGGATGAAATGTCATGGAAACATCCTGCGGGTAAAGGTTCAGCAGCGACATGTACCAGGCCGGATAAGTCGAAAATGCCGCCGTGCTGAGGGGAATGTCTACCAGGCTGCCCAGGATGGAACCGAAGACTGCGAGCGAGGCGTGCCAGTGGTCGAAGCCTACCATCTCAAATGCGGTCTCGGATAATCGCAAAAAGAGGTAGATTATGATAATAGGCACGGCCAGGATCAGCAGCATGATGACGACGGTAAAGGGGAGCAGCATAAATTCGAACAACCTTGGACACCCGAGAATATGATGGCAGCGAAGGTTAATAGAGCTTTCTTTACCGGCGACTTCTGCGGATGCGCAATGCTTATGGCCTTGGGCAGATTTTTGGTATCAATCAAGAAATTCTGCATCAATTTAGATCAAGGTGATTATAGCATGTCCATTCTTACCGGCGGCCAAGCCCGCGGTCTGGTCGAATCCATGATAGATGCCGAAACGCAGACGCAGATGTGCGGCATGGAGCTGACGCTGCAAAAGATCGAGCGCTTCACCTCTGCGGGTGCCGTGGCCTTCGATAATAAAGAAAGAACTCTGCCCGAGATGCTGCCCATCGATTTCGATGAATCCGGCTGGGTCCAGCTCTCGCCCGGCTCGTACCTGGTGACCTTCAACGAGATTGTGAGCATTCCGCGTGATGTGACCGCCCTCGCCCGCGCGCGTTCCACGCTGCAGCGCTGCGGAGCGTCGCTGGAGACCGCCCTGTGGGACCCAGGATACCGGGGCCGGAGCCAGAGCCTGCTGGTGGTTTATAATTCGCACGGCCTGCGGCTGAAGAAGAATGCCCGGCTGATGCAACTGATATTCCTGCGGCTGGAGAAGGATGCGGAGAAGGTTTACACTGGGAAGTATCAGGGAGAGAACATTTAGTCTCCATTAAATCTTCGTCATGACGCTTTTTATTGAAACCACTTCATAAATCGAGACGGAGATCGCATGAACTTGAGCGATATCGAAGGGGTCTGGATTCTCATCAAGCCTATCCAGGCGGAAATGCAATTGGCGAGGTCAGGCAACTCGGTCAGTGGGACATACCATAATTCTGTTGTGGAAGGCACTATCGAGGGAACTCTAACTGCGGAAGGAGAAGCTAATATCCTAACGGGAAAATGGCGTGACCAATTGGGTGCGGGAGATTTTCGGGTGGCTTTTACGACGCCGCTTGAATCGGAGGGCCGACCAAATCGGGTTCGTTGTGTTTTCTATGGAAAATGGAAACATTCCAAAAATCGGGATTGGAACGGCGTGTTTGAGGGCGAAAAAAAAGAATTAGCCATCAGCTAAAAACGGCAATGCACGGACCTGGTTCAAGCGCATAATCCGTCTTCGTCATTTATGGGCGTGCTGGGACAGAAGGGCCCACTTGTCGCATTTGTCTCGCTTTGATGGGTCTGCCCCAACCAACCGCTCGTCTAATACCGTCTCCTGATCATGTAGTCCGCCAATTCCAGCAGCAGAGCCTTAGCCGATGACTCGGGAAGCACATCCAGCGCCCTCTTGCCCCTGGCCACCATCTCGACCGACCGGGATCGTGCGTATTCAATCGACCCGCTCTTCTCCAGGACAGAGATAGTATTCTCGATCTGCTCCGGTGTGGCATCCTTGCGACCGAAGACATCCACATTGACGCCGTGGGCGAAGGCATGAATCATGATCAGCGTCTTCTTGCCCTCTACCAGATCCCCGCCCCGCCGCTTTCCCAGGATCTTTTCGGGAGCCGTGAGATCCAGAACATCATCCTGAAGCTGGAAGCCCATGCCGGTCAGCCTGCCAAACTCGTCCAGGCCCCGCACGACATCATCGGAAGCTCCGGCCAGGAGCGCGCCCATAGAGGCAGAGGCTCCGTAAAGAACGCCGGTCTTCTTCTCGATCATCTCCATGTACTCGTCCTCGGAGACGCGATCTCGGTTCTCAAACTCCATATCAAGCCACTGGCCTTCGCATATTGCGGTGCAGGTTCCGGAGAGCACATTCATGGCTCCCAGGATCAACTCCGGCTTGGCAGGCGTTTTGCCTAAGACCTGGAATGCCTTGGAGTAGAGCGTATCCCCGGCAAGAATGGCTCCCGGCACGCCCCAGATTTTGTGCACGGCGGCTCGACCGCGCCGCACATCGGCATTGTCCATGATGTCATCGTGAATGAGCGTGAAGTTGTGGATCAGCTCAATGGAAACGGCTGCCGGTGCGAGTGAGGCTGCCTCTCCGCCCGCGGCCTCGGCTGCCAGGAGCAGCATGGATGGCCGCAGTCTCTTCCCGCCCGAGTCCACCAGATGCCGGCCCGCCTCATAGAGACCTTTCGGGTGCACAACCGGAAGCATCTTTTCAATGGTGGCCGTGATCAAGGCAGCACGCTTTTCCAGCTCTTTGTCCATCATTAGTCTCACCCCTCCCAATGGTCTAATCGATCAGCAGCTCTTGGCCATTCCTCACCAGATGAATGTTTGAGCCCAAAGAGTATCCGGTCTCCTCGGCCATCATGAGATAGCTGCCGTGGCTGACCAGTGTGCCGTGGCTGGGAATGACGTGCTCCGGGTTTATCATCCGCAGCAGCTCCCAGTGGTCCTCGCGGCAGGCATGGCCGGAGACATGCACGTTATCGTAAATCCTGCCGCCCCGCATCTTGAGCTTGGTCACAACCGTGTGACGGTTGGACTCGTTGAGCGGTGGGGGAATGATGCCGGCAGAGAAGATGATTTTGTCGCCCGATTCTACCCGGTAGTCGGTCTCGCCGCCCGCCACGCGGCTCAAGATGGCTCCCGGCTCGCCCTGGTGGCCGGTCATGATAGGCAGGTACTTCTCCTTGCCCTCGGTCATGATCCGCTTCAGGGCTTTGTCCACGGACTTCCTTCTGCCGAAGACGGTTACATCGCCCTGGCCGGCGTAGCCTGTTCTGACCGCCGTGCCCCAGTACTTTTCCATCGATCTGCCCAGAAGCACCGGTTTTCTGCCCATCTTGTGAGCTGCCTCAATGATGGCCCGGATGCGGGCGATGTGCGAGGAGAAGGTGGTAACCATGACGCCGGACTTCGACTCTTCCGTGCCTATCAGCACATCCCAGACCAGGTCTTTGGCGATCTTCTCGGAGGGCGTCTTTCCTGAGATGGAAGCATTGGTCGTTTCGGTGATCAGCGCCAGCACTCCCTCCTTTCCCAGAGCCCGGAGCCTTGCAAAGTCTGGGGGCTCGCCGAGCGTCGGAGATCGATCGATCTTGTAGTCGTTAGCGTAGACGATTGTTCCTTTGGGCGTATGAATGGCCGCAAAGACGCAGTCCACGATGCTGTGCTGTACGCGAATGAACTCAAGCTCGATGTCCTCGGTAACCTGGTAGCGTTCCCCGGCGTTCATGGTCTTGAGGGGATTGTCCACACCGAAGATCTTCTCGGACTTGATCTCTTGATTGATGAGATCCGCGGTGAACGGCGAGGCGATAATCGGCGCATGATACTTGTGGGCCAGTTTGGAGATGGCTCCGATGTGGTCCAAATGACCATGCGTACAGGCAATTGCCCTGACCTTTCCGTCGATGCTTTCCATTATGCTGTCATCGGGAATAGCACCCATGGCGATCAGGTCGGCGGCATGCAGCGACTCCACATCCGTATCCTCGTGAATCTGCACGCGGTCCAGCCGAATTCCCATATCCATTACCACGATGTCTTTTCCGATCCTGATCGCTGTCATATTGCGGCCAATCTCATTGTAGCCGCCCACAGCGATTATTGCAATATCTTTCATCTTGCCAACTCTCTATAAGCAGAAAATTTTCTCATATCGTAACCCCGCGCTTCCAGCCACTCCCTGGTCCTTCCTAGAACCACGAGAGGGACACGGCCCAGCATGGAGATATCCTTGCAGCCGGTGAGGAACATTGCAATCCTGAGCGCTCGAATATAGCCGCTCATGGCTCTCACAACCGACTGCGAGTCTTTCGTTGCGGGTGCAAGCATGGGAAGGGCAGTTCCGGCCATGCATGCACCCAGGGCCAGACTTCTGGCCACATCGAGACCGCTGCGAACTCCACCGGAGGCAATCACATTTGCGCCCGCTGCCTTGCATTCGATTATGCTTGCAGGCGTGGGGACACCCCAGCTCCACAGCAGCCGTCCCATCTCTTCCAATTCATGATCCCCGGCCTCAGCAGCACGATAAGCTTCAACTCCTGCCCAGCTCATGCCGCCCACACCTGAGACGTCGATGATTGTCACACCGGCTTCGACCAGATCCGAGGCAGTTTCTCGTGATATGCCGGAGCCTGTTTCTTTTACAATTATTGGTACGGTTCCCGAAGCTGCAGTCTTTATCGCATCAAGGACACCACATGCATCTTTGTCGCCCTCGGGCTGGATGCTCTCTTGCAGGAAATTCAGATGAACCGCTATCGCGTCCGCATCTATCATCTCCGCCAGGCGCTCCAGGATCTTCGGGCCGGACCGCTTCAACTGCACAGCCCCGATATTGCCGATGATGGGAATGTCGGGAGCCGCGTGCCTGGCGGCTGCGAATGTCTCCGCCAGCTCATTATTCTCAAGGGCTGCCCTTTGCGAGCCGAGTCCCAGAGCGACGCCCGTCTCCTGTGCTGCTTGTGCCAGGCGCACGTTGATCTTCAAGACGTCGGGATGGCCTCCGGTCATGGCGCTGATGATGATGGGAGCTTTGAGCCTCTTTCCCAGGAACTTGCAGCTCGTATCGATATCCGACTCATCGATCTCGGGAAGCGCCCTGTGGACCAGCGTCAGGTCGTCAAAAGGCCGATTTCTTGCATCATCCACGGGCTTTTCCAGACAGATGCGGATATGATCGAGCTTGCGGCTGGAAGTTGTCAATTCGACCTCGTAACTGTAGTGCCTACTGTTTCTCCGGAAAGTGCTCTGGCGATATTTCCTTTCTTTGATGCATTAAAGATGACCGAGTCGATTCCGGCGTCGGCCAGATCGAGCATCTCCAGGAGCTTTCCCTTCATGCCGCCCGTCACATCCACGCCCGCGCTTCCGCCCAGGTACGTCTCAATGGAAGGCAGGTCCTTTCGGGTTATTTTCGCCATTGGTTTTCCGTCGACCAAGACGCCGTCGACATTGCTTCCCACTGCCGCGATCTTTGCATGGAGGGCTTCGGCAAGATATGGTACGAGCTGGTCTCCGGAGACGATTCCCGCTCTGCGAGTCACATCCATCGCCACATCTCCGTGCAGCACCGGCAGCAGACCATCTTTGACCATTTCTTCAATCGGCTCCTTGGCAAAGCTCTCGATCCTGCCGTCTTTGAGAAGAACGCAGGATAGGGGATGAACGGGCAGGGGAGACAGGCCAGCTTCACTCAGGGCGTCTACCACCAGATCATTCAGCCTGACTACGGAATTATGCGTCACCCTGAGCCCCTCGGCGCTGAAATTATCCGGAAGGCCATATTTTTTAGCCGGGACATGCCCAAAGGAGCCTGCACCGTGAACTAGCACCAGCTCTTCGGGACGAGCGGCAATCTCTTCAGCCACGCGACGTATCTCTGAATGTCGTGCGGCATTTGCCAGGGACTCGTTCTTCTTATCAGTCAGGATGCTGCCGCCGATCTTCAGGATCTTCACCTTTGCTCACGCTCCACTCTCACTCCCTCACAGCCGGTCTTGACAGCAAAGGCAGTTCCTTTAGCCTGCCGCAGGGCTGTGATCAAGGCTGCGAATCCGTGAGGCGTCGGCAGAGCAATCATGCAGCCGCCGCCGCCCGCGCCCGTGAGCTTGGCTCCCAGCGCGCCGCCAGCACCGCGTGCCGCATAAACCAGTTCAGCCAGTTCCCGTGTCCCGACGCCGATAGCTTCCAGCAGGCCGTGATTGACGTTCATCAGCTCGCCCAGCTCCGCCAGCTTTTGATCACGAATGAGCGGAACGGCTCGGTCCGAGATCGCTCCGATGGCCTGGAATATCGGCTCGACCAGATCCGGATAGCGTGCTTTCAAGCTCTGCACCTTTGCAACTTCGGATCTGGTATCATGGGGCAGATTTGTGTATCCTACCACTATGTCCATGCCCGGCAATTCCAGCGGCTGCACTTGAGAGGAAACCTGCAAGTAGCCGCCATAAGTCGCCAGAGCCGTGTCCGTGGGGCTGCCGAGGCCCTGCTGAACTGCTTTCTCTATTTTATGGGCGTGATCGGCAATATTCTTTTGGGAGAGGCCGAGTCCAAGATGAGCATTGAGGGCGGCAGTGGCGGCGACGACGATGGTCGCCGATGATCCTAAACCTGACGCAAGAGGAATATCCGATTGAATCTTGACCGATAAGTCTTTGGCATCAAATTCCTGCAAAACCGCACGAATATATCTGGTAGCATGGGCGGCTTCTGATGAGATGACGCGGCCGGAACTCACGTCCAGGAAAAATCCGCGAAGGCATAGATCTCGGGCCTCAATGGTAATGCTGCCGGGAGTGTCCAAAACGGTCACGTTGGCCCGGAGGTCGATGGCAGCGCCAAGCGCCTTTGCCCCGGAGACAACGGCATGTTCACCGAAAAGGATGACCTTACCGGGAGCCGATGCCGACGTCAAAAAATTGCCTCCTCACGTGAAGGTTATTGCTCCATATCCAACTACCTGGCTGTAGTCGCCTGAAACGTCCCCGCTGGTGGCATAGCGCTGCAGCTTGCCGCTGCTGGCTCCAAGCATCCTCGCTGCCGTAATGGTAGCGGCGATCGGCCCATATCCACAGGCTGTGGCATTGTATCGATAAACTCTGGCATAAAGTTCAGGAACATCCATATTCAAGATGGCTTCGATGAGCTGAGAATCCACCTTTTGAGCCACATCTTTCGGCTCGTAATGGGTGAAATCACTGCTGGCAATTATGGTGCAACTGCGACCGAGCTTATGAATGGCTTTTCCCAATTCCTCGCCCACTTCGACGGCTGTCTCTTCGTCCTGTAGGCCCATAGCTATAGGCAGGATCTTGATGTCCTGAAATCGAGCTTGAAGAAAAGGAATCTGCACTTCTATAGAATGCTCGTGCAGATGGGCGACTTCATCATAATCTATTATGGTCCCGGCGAGCGCATCCGCCAACTCCAAATCCGGCAAGGCGACTCCTAATGGTGTCTTCCAGGAGTCGCGTGAGAGAGCGACCGGAGCGCCAAGGCCGTGATGATTGGGCCCCAGGATCACAAAGCAATCTCTCTTCGGTAGGCGGGAATAAACCTCTGCGGCGACTGGACCGGAATAGATGTATCCGGCATGGGGAACGACTGCACCAAGTGCGGGAAGCAGGGCCGCTTCCGGCACGTTATGCAGCATTTCCTCCAGCTGATGCATGAGTTCTGCTCCGCTGCCTGGATAGAACTGACCTGCAACAGCCGGAGACCGCATGGATCAAAACTCCATCTCGAAGTCCGAGATAGTGTACTTGAACCTGTCTTCTTCGCCGCGCTCGCGCAGCACTTGCCTTGCTAAGAGCCAGTAGATAAGCGTCAGAGCTTTCCTGCCTTTGTTGTTGGTGGGGATCACCAGATCAACATTGGAGGTCATGTTGTTCGTATCGCACAGAGCGATTACCGGTATGCCGACATCCACGCCTTCATTGACTGCCTGGGCATCGCCGCTGGGATCCGTGGTTATGAGAGCATCGGGCTCGGTAAAGCCTCGGAATGCGGGATTGGTCAGGGTATTGGGCACGAAGCGTCCAACATTGGCCGTGGCTCCGATGGCCTTGGCGAACATGGTGGCCGGCCTCTGACCGTACTGCCTGGCGGATACTACCAGAATGCGAGCAGGGTCGTACTTGGCCAGGAACTTGGCAGCCAGCCGGATGCGCTTGTCTGTGGACTGAACATCCAAGACATACAAACCGTCCGTTCTAACCCTGTAAATATAAGGCATCATGTCGTTCGTCTTTTGCTGAGTACCGATGTGCACGCCCGCGGCGAGGTACTCGTCGATTGGTATGAGAGTCTCGTATTCTCCCGCTACCGTTATCACATCATCTTCTTCCAACTAATTCACCTACCTATAGCGATCGCGTTTAACCGTAATGGGAATTACGCCCAGTCTCATCTCTTCTAGCGCTATTTCGAGAGGGTCAGTATTTTTAGTATCAATTAACACTGGAGCGCCCATGAAAACTTGCAAAGCTCGTGCTCCTACGATGCGCGCACGTTCGTATCTTGTATATTTCTCACCCTTCAAATAGCCACCTCAAAAGGAAGAGTATGATGGGGTTGCTGAGATTCGAACTCAGGTCACAGCGTCCCGAACGCTGTAGGATGGACCAGGCTACCCTACAACCCCCTTCTACTGGTACCGCCTCAACGTTTCCACTAGCTCCACATGAGCAAGAAGCATGCGCCTGCAGCAGTATTTGTCTATCCCCAAGTCATCTAAGACTTTGCCGGGAGGCTCGGTCTTGATGCGCTCCCGGTATTCCTCCCAAACATGGGAGACTACTTTGCCACAGGAAAAGCACCTGACTGGAATCAAGCAGTTTCACCTGTAGGACTTCTGGTACTTTGATCTGGCACCAAGTCCGCCGAACTTTTTCCGCTCTTTGTGCCGGTGATCGCTGACCAGGAGGTTTCGGTCATACTCGGAAAATGCCTCTTTCAGCGCCGTATCGCCGGTCCACTCCACAATGCCCTTGGCAATGGCAGTTCGGACGGCATCGGTCTGGCCCATCGTGCCGCCGCCGCTGACGATGACATCGATGTTCATGGCTTTGATCAGATCTCCGGCGATCTGGACCGGCTCCTGAATCTTGAGCCGCGCCAGGCGGGGCTCGATAATATCCAAGGGCACCTTGTTGATTCTCACGACGCCCTTTCCGTCCTTCAGAGTGGCCCTGGCAGTTGCCGTCTTTTTCTTACCCGAGGTATTGATTATCTTCATTATTTAACCCCTCAGAAGTTCGCGCCGAGCCTCTTGCTCAAGGCCCCCAGCTCGATATACTTGTTATTGCTTGCCGTTCTCATCTTTGCTCCTTCCGGCTGCTGGAATTCTAATCCCTTGAACTCTCGGGGAACGCCCACATAAATCTTCAACCGGGAGAATGCGTCTCTTCCTCTCCGCATCTTGTAGGGAAGCATGCCGCGCACGGTTCTCTTCATGATCATCTCAGGTCTGCGGGGGAAGTAGGGACCTCGCTCCTTGTGGCCGCGAGCGCGCGTTTGTCCATAATCGGCAAATATTGCATTCCTCTCGCCGGTTATTAAGGCCTTTTCGGCATTGACGATATTGATCTCTTCGCCAGCCAGAAGGCTCTTGGCAGTGACACTCGCCAGGCGTCCCAGCACTAATCCAGTTGCATCTACTACTATCATTGCCTCACCTCAAAATCTTAATGCCGGACCCCTTGGGGTGTTCTTCCGCCAGCTTTTCTATCGGCAAGCATCTGCCGCCCGCTGCCTGGATCTTAGTCATTGCCTGGCCGCTGAAATTGAGGGCAGCCACGGTAACGCTGTGTTCCAGATCGCCTGAGGCCAGCACCTTTCCGGCTACGAGCACGATGTCGTTGGATTGGGTGTGCCTGTTGATCTTGCTGAGGTTGATCGCAGCATAATTGCGTCTGGGCTTCTGCAACCGCTGGGCTATGTCGCGCCAGAGCGGGGAGCCGCTTTCGCGAGAGACCGCCTTCAGAGCGCTGATAAGACGGACTATTCTTGGATTTGTCTTCTCGGATCTTGTCATTACAAACCTCCGCAAAGGCCTCTATTCGAGACCGACTCACGCGCACCAGGGCGCGCGTTCGGACCTTCCGGTCCATGTGCCCAGGAAATCCCATTCCTGTGCGGAATAATTAGATCGACTATTACCCCAGTATTTAAGGGTTTTCCAAAGCCGCGGGCAAGGCTGCCGAGAGCGTCGGCGGGCACGTGGCGCAACATAAGCTTGCCTGGCCTTTACCTTGGTCGTCGAGCACCCCGCCCGCGTCCTCTCTCCTCTGCCCTATCACAAGTACGTAACTGAAGTAAGTTATTAATATGCAGACGACAACTCTTCTCAAATAGTCGTGAAGTGAATGATCGATCTCATCCTTGTCGGTTGCATCGCGTTGGGCTTCGTCTTGGGCATACTCAGCGGCCTTATGCCGGGCCTGCACCTGAACAACTTCGCCGCCTTGCTCTTAGCTCTTTCGCCGCAGCTCCTGGCCCAGGGGCTCACGCCGTTTCAAATGGCCTCAATAATTTTGGCCGCCAGCATCTCCCAGACGTTCTTTGACGCCATTCCCGCCATCTTCCTCGGCGCGCCCGATTCCGAGACCGCCCTGACCGTCCTTCCCGGCCAGCGGCTCATGCTGGAAGGCCGGGGCATCGAAGCGGTGCGCCTATCGGCCCTGGGCAGCGCAGGATCGATCATCATCGCCCTTTTCCTGATGGTGCCCGTCTCCTGGGCCGTCTCCAGCTACTATGATTACCTCATGAAGTACGTAGGAGTCCTCTTGTTGGCCATCGCCATGATGATGATCCAGTCGGAGCGCGGCCCCTGGATTGAAGGGCAGGGCAGCCTCGTGTACTGGAAGTACAAAACCATCGCCGCCCTCCTTTTCCTGACCAGCGGCCTTTTGGGGGTATTCGCCTTCGGCCATGAAGACCTTCTCTCCTCGCCCCTGGGTCTGGAACCGCAGGTATTGCTGCCCCTTTTATCCGGCATCTTCGGCGCGTCGTCCCTGCTGCTCAGCCTCTCCACGGACACGGAGATCCCGGAGCAGGAAGAGAGCGCCATCAAGCTGCCCATCGTGACTCTGGCCAGAGCCGTCTTCTCCGGCAGCCTGGGCGGCTCTCTGGTGGCCTGGATTCCCGGCGTCTCACCGTCGGTGGCCTCCATCGCCACGCGACTGGGATCGCCCGCGTCCCCGGAGGAGTTCCTGGTATCCATCGGCGGAGTGAACACCGCCAACGCACTCTTCTCGCTGGTGGCGCTCTACGTTATTGACAAAGCCCGCAGCGGCGCGGCGGCGGCCATCCAAGAGCTGATGGCCCTGGACCAGAGCGCTCTGGCGCAGATGATCTTGATTGTGATAATCGTGGGCGCAGCGTCCTACATCGCCACAATCGGCACGGCGCGAGCGGCGGCGCGGGCATTCTCCGCTCTGAACTACAGGATGCTCTGCATGGTCGTGCTGGCATTTCTTGTGGCCATGACGGCTGCCTTCACGGGGCTCTTTGGGCTTTTTATATTCTTTCTTTCGACGGTGGTGGGACTGATCGCGCCGGTGGCCGGGATTCACAAGACGCACGCGATGGGGGTGCTGATGGTGCCGCTGATCGTGCATTATATTTAGGACCAGCTTTGATTAACATACATTTGCCTAATAGCCAAAGATTTGGATGACCGCAAGATGCTACCGATTCGAGGTAGCCGGCCGTCTGCACCTTTCCGGAGACAATGAGCAACGAGCTTTCGGATTGTAAACTACCCACGGCTAAAGCCCGTGGGCTTTCTGTAGCCCTGAAAGGACTACCTTGATATTTGGTAGCCCTTCCGAGCCTCCAGGCCGGTCTACATAGCGG
>RPOO01000082.1 GCA_003857025.1 Methanothrix sp. | reverse complement strand
TTTTGCGCGGTCATAATCAACGTAAGCGGTCTTATTGGCCAGGTCAACCTTTGCGCTTGTCACGCCCTCCAGCCTTGAGAGTGCCTTCTCCACCGCACCGGAACAGCCGGCACAGGCCATGCCGGCAACTTTAATCTCAACCTTTTTTATTTCAGCCATATGTGATACGAACCTCGCTTGATTCTTATTCTCAACACATCAAAAATTCTTATTCACTGCACTTCAACAGCTCTCATTCCCTGTACTTCAATACTCTTTTCCCTGCAATTCAATAGCGACACTGCATCAGGTTATCTTTGTCGAGTCGCTGCTCCTTGAAACATCTCCCTGTACTCCGCATGTCTGCCCGAGAATGCCGGATACGCAAAGTCCATCCCATCTTTTCCGAGCATCGCACACAGCGGCTTTGCCACGGCATAGTCCATCTCGCCGTCGGCATTGAAGAGTCGATCATCGGCCTCCAAATGAACCACCTTGCCGATGATCAGGACGAACCTGTCCCGGACAATCTCCTCTTGCAGAACGCACTCCGCCCAGGCCAGGCAGCCCTCGATGCCCGGCGGCTTCACCTCAATCGACGGCTTCGCTCCGAGCCCGGCTTCCTGGAATTCGTCCACCTCGGGAGGATAGTTTCTGGCACAGATCATGACCGCGTCCTCCATGCCTGCGGGCGGGATGTTCACCACAAACTCTCCCGTCTGGCGAATGTTCTCCAGAGTGTCTCGCTTCAGCCAGGAAGCGAGAAGAACCTCCTCCAGTGGTCGCAGGATCGGTGTGAAGTTTGACCAGGGAGCGGCATTCCGAATCCCCTGCGAGGAAACGGTGGAGATGAGGACCACCGGCAGGGGTAGGATCTGCTCCCTTTGATTTTGTTTTAGGATCATCAATTACCTCAAAATTACTTCAAAATTGCCTCAAAGTGATCGGAGCCTTCCGATTTCTCGAAACGGTCGAATCATTGGCTATTCAAAAGTCCTGCTCACGATTCCAGCAGCCTGTCTGCTATCTGCTCCATCTCCGTGATCGACGGGACCTTTTCTCCCTTCAAACAAGCCTTGAAGACCGCTTTATCAAAGGGCATAGTGCCGATCACCTTATTCTTATCCACCAGATCCGCCAGTTCCTTTGAGTTTTCATCCATCCGGTTGAGGATGAAGAACACCGGCTTTCCGATCTTCTCGCCCATCTCGGCGATCTTGCCGGAGAGCTGGACTGATTCAAAGGACGGATCGATCACAACAACGATCTTGTCGCAACCGGCTTCCACGCCCCTTCCGAAGTGCTCGATTCCTGCATCCGTGTCCACCACGACATGCTCTCCGTCGGTCTTCAGCTTCCCCAGGAACTCCTTGGCCAGGGCACCCATGGGACAGGCGCAGCCCTCGCCGAAGTTGTGAATCTTGCCGATGGCTATGAGCTTGATCCCGTCTTCGCCCACAATCAGCTCTTCGGGGATGTCCTTGATCGTGAAATCCTCTAAGATGTCCAGCCGCTCTCTTCGTTCCGAGCGGATGAATTTCATCAGCTTCTCGGAGAGCGCTTTCTTGCCGCCCAGGGATTCCATGAAATCCTTTGGCTGCTCGAAACCCAACTGCTTGTAGAGGCCGAAGTTGGACTCGTCCGTATCGACGACCAGAACCTTGTTTCCTTTCTTCGCAATCTCTCTGGCCAGAAGCGCAGATATGGTGCTCTTTCCGCTTCCGCCTTTTCCACAAATCACGATCTTCATATCTGTTTTCTCCGTTTAAAAAGAAAAGGCAAGCAAAAAAAATCTGCTTGCCTGCATTGCTCAAAATCTCATTTCACGAAAGACAGCTTGTTGATGGCGATGGGTATGCCGTTGGCAACTCCATGCCAGGTGTAATAGTTGTCCACCAATCCATCGTGAGCCCAGTAGGAATCCGAGTAGTAGAGCGGCAGCGCCGGCAGGTCCTGAGCATAAATCACCTGAATCTCATCCACCAACTCCTTGCGTTTGCTTGGATCAATTTCCGAGACTTCCTGATTCAGGAGATCATTGAGCTTCTGGTTGGATGCGTATCGAGCACTGTTGAATGAGTAGCCCTCGCCGATGATGCGGTTTATGATCTCGGGGTCGCCGCCCATGCCGCCGTGGCTGTTCAAGGCAAGGTCGAAATTCCACTCGCCCACCAGGCTGTCCAGCGTCTTGGAATCAACGCTGCGCAAAGTTACTTTAAATCCGGCCTGATCGAGCTGCTGCCTGATCATCTCGCCGACGCGCTCGTTTGTGGAGGTGACCAGCATCTCAATCTCCAGTGCCTTTCCGTCCTTGGAGAAGTACTGATCGTCCTTGGCGTAGCCCATCTCCTTCATGATCGCCTCAGCCTTTGCCGGATCGTATTTGTACTGCTCCACATCGGGATTGCACCATTCGCTATCCGGAGCGAACAGGCCGGGGCTGGCTGCGACTCCGAAGCCTCGCAGGGCATTGTCCACCAGAGCCTGACGGTCGACGGCGTAGTAGAGCGCCTGCCTGAACCTGGCATCCGAGAAGGGTTCCTTCTTGTGGTTGACCATGATCTTGGTGATGCCATCTCTCGGTCCGGTCAAGACCACGAAGTTCTCCTTCTTCAGTTTCTCCACGGTCTCCGCAGGCACGGTGGCTGCATCTACATCTTTCTTCTCCAGGGCCGCCGCAGCCATTTCGTTGCTGACTTTGACGAATTTGAGCTGCGCAACCTTTGGAGTGCCGAGATAGTAGCCGTCATACGCCTCGTAAAGGTAAGTCCCTTGAGCTTTGTCGTAATCGACCAGCTTGTAGGGACCTGTGCCTACCAGGGCTTTGTCATCCTGGAACTTTGCGGGATCTTCGACGCTCTTGTAGATATGCTCGGGAAGGATCGGCAGCGTTCCTGCAATCATTTCCAGGAATGGGGCATAGGTGCTGTTCAAGGTGATCTTGACGGTATAATCATCCAGGGCCTCGGCCTTTTTGACCGGCTTGGAGTTCACCCACTGATAGGGGTGCTCTTTGATGTAGTCGAAGGTGAATACAACATCCTTGGCGGTGAATTTTTCTCCGTCGTTCCAGGTCGCGTTCTTTCTCAAGTTGAATACATAAGCATCGTTTCCTTCCATCTGCCAGCTCTCAGATAGGGCCGGCACAAGGCCGCTCTGATCCTTCCACACTAAAGTGTCGAAGATGAGGCTCATCCTGACATAGCCGGGGCCTCGCGAGTAGTGACCGTAGGGCGAGGGAAATCCCCAGTCGCCTGTGGCATCACCGATGGTATAAACTGCAACCTTTTCTTCCGCGTTCACGGAAGTGGATAAGATGAGGACCATCGTCAATAAGAGAAGTCCTCCGCCAATCAGTTTCATCATTTTCAAAATTCAATTCCTCCATTTGTGTGATCGTCAGCATGTTTCTTTTTCAAATTGGTTGAAGGCAAAAATAAATGCTGAAAACCAGGACGGTGCAGATCCAAGATCCGGCGCTTTTGGTCTCAGCAACGCATTTTTTTTGCATCTCAAAGGACGCCTGCCACCTTCAGGGGGTGCATTCCGGCGTTCTGGAGCAATGCGAGCTTGTTTGAGTCCACCTTGAACTCCTTCAATGTGGAGACGGCAGCTTCCGGCCTGTTCCAGTAATCCATCATGCGAACATCCATGACCAGCTTGGAGGCCCAGGCGGGTCCCTTCCAGTTGGCGGTTCCCGTCAGCTCATACATAGGAGTCCAGTTGAAGCCCAGGACAAGAGCATCGCCCTGCTTGGCGGTATCATTCCAGCGGATGTAGATGCCGGCCACATCGCTCTGATTGTATTTGGCTTTGAGGGCATTCTTTTCGACATCCGTCAGGGCCATGAGGAACATGCCGCTCTTGCCGGGTGTTGCGTCCCAGCGTAGCTGTAGCAGATCGTCCTTGCACCACTGCGGGATGGCGATGACTTTGTAGCTCTCTGCGGATGGGTTTGTGATGGGCAGCTTCTCCTCCACGTATTTGGCCAGCATGTAGCCGCTGGTGACGCCCGGGCAGAGGTGATCATGGAAGCAGGTTGCCTGCAGGAAGTCATAGGTTGCACCCGGCAGTGCCCAGATGTTTGATATGCTGATCAGAGAGAACTCATTGCCATTGAAGGGAGAATTGCCGAAGGTCGCATTTCCTTCATCGGTATGGTTCATCATGTAGGACAGATCGACATTGGCCTTGGAGATCTTGCCGAAGATCTGATCATTGCTCAGGGCTTTGAACTCATCCAAAGACTTATTGAGCGATTTTCCATCCACCTGCATGTACACGGCTTCGCCGGTAGCCTTGTTGAAGAAATAGAACCAGAGGGGCTTGAAGTTGGGTCGGAGCACCTGGAACAGATTGCTGTCCGCTTCGCTAAATCCCGTCTCCTCGGCGATGCCTTTCAATGCTTTCTGCGTCGTTTGACCATCGACGATGGCATGGCCTGCATCGGTCAGGGCTAGGACATTGCTATCGCCTTTCTGGAATTTCAGCTCACTCATAGCAGTCTTTGCCGCTTTGGAGCCCAGCTCCACCATGATTGTGCTCTCGGCCATGACTACTCCTGGAACAACTACCAGCAGCAGGGTCAGAGCAAGCATTTTTCTCATCAAATCCATATTTCTCCCTCTATTAAATTTGCGTTTGCTCGAATGATATCGGTTCTTTCGATTCGCCTTATTATGCAAATCTCGGGCCGGTTGCTTATATCTGCCATAGCCTAGAATTGCATATTGCTACTAATTCAGACTATAATCTTTTGATTTATGAATTTTTCTAAAAAAATTAGCATAGAGTAACTATAGTTATCTATTACAAGCAAATTATTTATTCTTAGAACGACAGATTCATCATAGCAGGATGAGAGAGCTAATCTCAAAATTATTCTGAAGTCAAGAAATTGCATATATTCAAAGCCTAAGCTCCCGGATTTGGTGGGCGCATCAAACAGGCCTTATCGATGCAATTGCCTCTATTTCAAAAAATAACTCAAATATCCCACATTCCCGTGAAAAAACCGATATTTGGTTCTTTCACGGGAATGTGGGGTGAAACGAACCGCAAAATTAATGGCAAAATGATTGATCTAATCGATCTCATCAGCACCCTCTCCGCCTCCAGCAAAATCGGCTTGGCTCCCTTTCTGCTTTTCTTGATAATAACCAGATCCTGGTCTTTGCCGGTTGTATGCTTTCTCAGCAAAATTGTTTACATTACATCTCCAATTCACAAATTGGAGCGCAGCAATGGGTTCAAATTGAGAGTTATCGAGATCTTATGCAGCCTAGGCATACAACTTAAAAAAAGTTAAGCCTTCGGAGAAGTTCATGCGCGAGATGTGGCTGCAGTCAATTGCAGTCCGGCAGATTTGATGAACGACAGATCAATTTTGCCGATGAAGGTGGATTTCCCTTTGGATTCCTTTATAAAGCCTCTGGGCTAGTTAAGCGCTCCTTCCTATTATTATTGTCTTTGTAATACTATTTATGCAAGGAATGATGATTGAGATTCAAAATATGCATATCAATGGCGGAATTTTGCTATAAATTGTCCGGATTATCTTTTTAAGAAATTGTCCCATTCTTGAAAAATCGCCTCAAAAAGAATTAAATATCTAATCATTTGACATTAGAGTATCAAGTACAGAAAAATGGAGGTGAATCTAAATGTGTTGCCATACAGATGATAAACATGAACACGCACACGAGCACGCGGGCGAGAAGCATGTCCACGAGCACATCCACGATGCAGAGCACAAGCATGGACATAAGTGCTGCCATTGATACCCAGAATAATTTCACAAAGGTGTTATTCGGAAGAGGTGCCAAAGGCATTGATTCTGAGCAAATGGTTGTAAATCAATGCCAGATTTTTCCTTAATGGCAAGTTGGAGCCTTAAAAATTTTATAATAGGCTTAGTTCCTGCTTGTTCGGATCACCTCCTATGACTAAATGGAGATTTGGACGGTTCTGAGTGGGCTATTCTTTCTATCTACAACGAGAACCTCTTCTCCATCCTCTATTCCAGGATCTGAGTCAACTATTTGTCTTGAGAATAGGCGACCACCACGGGCAACGAAAGGTACCGCTGCATCTGAGATCGTTACCTTTCGGATTGACGATTCACAAGCTGCTTCTGACATAATTTACACAACTCCTTTTTAGAGATTTGTTCTTTGTTAGTCAATATACTCTTACAGAGTAATAAGCTTTTCTATTATGGTAACACCAGATTACGCCACTAGAACTATCAATGGGTCCCTCTGCATCAAAGAGCAGATTCCAGTTATCATCCAGATTCAGGACAAAAGCCCGAGTTGTTCAATCCTTTGAAAGGGAAACGGGTTTATCCGCATGTTGGCAGATCCAAACCACTGACTAAATGTTGGAGATGGAATCGAATTTATGTAGAGGACATGAAATGTTTAAAATCGTTTAGCTGAAAGACCGCATGGCCTGAAAGATCAAAATTCAATTTGGTTTGTTGCGTCACTATGCAATTTATTTCTTTAGCAGAATGTTTGGCAACGTCTTCTCGCCTCGGATTTAAGATGCCCTCTGCCAAAAAAAGGTTTTGAGATTTCGCGGCTAGAGCTCTTTACCTAATGAAGTTGTCGTGAGCTTAACATGCTTAACGCCCTTCAGGGCCATCATCCTCTCTGCAGCCGTTTTCACATCCTTGCCCTCACCACGGAGCACTATTACCTCCAAGCAGTTATCGTGGTCTAAATGAACATGCATACTAGACTGAATTATGCTGCTAAACTCATGCTGAATATCTGTGAGATTACCCTCAAGGCCTCTTTGAACATGAGAGTAGACAATTGTTATCACACCCACGCGTTCCCCTTGGACATCGCTCATCCATTCAAATTGAACAATGTAGTTTCGTATGGAATCCCTGATGCCTTCGGAACGAGAAGAATAGCCGCGTTGAAGTATTATCTCGTCGAATCTCTCCAGCAGATTCACAGGCAACGAAACGCCGATCCTCATTAGTTCTTGATCCATATCTAATCTGGCTACTTTTATGATATTACATAGTAATATATTTTATGGGAAAAAACTGAAAAATTCAGCTGCTAATTTGAATTGCCGCAAAGCAAAAAAAATCAGTATATAATGAAAGACTTTCATCCCGTTGTGACTCGCGTCGCGACTCCCGCAAATCCTGCGGAATTGGCGAGACCACCGTGAACGGTGGAGTTTTTCCGCTCCGACTTTCGCAATCCCGCAAGACAAAACTGGGAATCGCACAGAGTGCTCCGCTTGCCGCTCGATCTGCTATCCAGATCGCTAATGTCTTCCGACAGCCAAAAAACAAGCATCTTCTCCAGTTCCTTCTGCCGTACCAGTCTGGCGATGAAATCATTCATCCCGGCATGGAGGCAGCTCTCTCGGTCGCCAGACATGACGGAAGCTGTCATAGCTATGATGGGAACATAACGATTGAGAACCTTCGATCCCTCCTGGCGAATGCTACGGGTGGCCTCGAAGCCGTCCATCTAGGGCATCTGACAGTCCATCAATACCAGGTCATATAGGATCAATTGAAGCGCGTTGATGGTATCTTGGCCATTGGGATGCGATAGCCACTTGAAAGCCCATCTTTTTAATTGAGGATCGGAAGATGCTACATAGGAATGCGGGTGTTCCAACACGAGCTGTTAAGTTGAATGCCAGCACGATATTGAAGTGTTTTTTCATTCAATTATCTTTCTGAAGCTGATCGACGCCACTGTGAAGATCAGAATATCGAATACGATCACGGCCACGAAATCTGCAGGGACATTTGCCACATTTCCACTAATCATCAAGCCCCGCACCGCATCCACGGCATAGGTCAAGGGATTGACGAATGCAATGGACTGCAAGAAGGGTGGCATCAACGAGATCGGATAGAGAGCATTACTGGCAAAAAAGAGTGGCATGATCATGGCCTGGCCGATGCCCATGAAGCGCTCCCTGGTCTTCATGAGCGATGCCACAAAAATTGAGAGAGCAGCGAAGCCTCCCGAGATCATGAAAAGCATCAGGAAAGCGGCAAGGATGTACAGGGGATTGGGAATGAACTTCACACCGAGCAAGATGGCCACCGGGAAGATTATCAGGGCCTGGACCACGGCTCTTACCCCTGAAGCGATGGCCCGACCGATGACCGTGGCGTATCTGGATGCTGGAGCCACCAGAAGGCGCTTTAAAATCCCCGTCTCCCTCTCCCAGACGATAGTGAGGCCGTAAAAGACGGAAACGAAGATGGTGGACTGAAGCAGCACACCCGGTGTGATGTAGTCGATATACGGGATGCCGTTGGTAGGAATGTCCCGTACATGGCTCATGACTGTTCCATAGACCGCCAGCCACAGGATAGGCTGAACGGCTCGGGTGTAAATCTCTGTCCGATCGTGCCTGAGCCTCCTCATCTCAAGCTCGATCATGGCAAACATCTCTCTCAATGAATCATTAAACGCCATAGTAGTAACCTGATTGATCCCGTCTCTTGAAACGCTCAATACCGCAAGTTTCTCATGGGAAACTGAATTATAACGTCGATAGATCTTGTTTCCTATCCGTCACGTGTGAGCCTCTGCATGGGCGTTTCAGTCGTTTTCACGCCGGTTGGCTATTGTCTTATGCCGCTGGCCTCATGCAGCACTTCGCCCTGCGTCTTTGGCTGGCGCATTCCTGCATATTTCAGGAAAACATCGTCCAGCGTCGGCCTCGTCGATCTAATCCGATCCAGCAAGATTCCGTCGCACCTCAGGACTTCGATGATGGCGGGCAGGGCAATCTCGCCATCCTCGACCACCACATCCAAGACAGAGTCATTAAAGGCGGCATCCTCAACGAAATTAAGAGCCTTGATTCTCTCCAGGATTCCGGGCAGCATTCTCGGAGGAGCCGCGGCTGTGGATGGATGCTTAAAATCAGTCCCTGGGTCTGCCAGGCTGAAAGATATGATCTCGCTGTGAAGTGAGTGTTTAAGTTCGCTGGCGGTGCCGAATTTAACGATTTTGCCCCTGTTGATGATGGCGACTTCATCGGAATATAGGTCTGCCTCATCCATGTAATGAGTATTGAAAAAGACCGTAGTACCGTACTCCTTTTTGAACGATCTCAAATTCTCCCAGACCGCCTTTCGAGCTGAAGGATCAAGGCCCAAAGTAGGCTCGTCCAAGAAGAGAATCCTGGGTTTGATCAGCAGGGCACAGGCGATCTCAAGCCGACGGATCATGCCGCCCGAGTATTTCTTGACCGGGCCATTTGCGACCTCATCTAGGCCCATGCTCTGAAGCGCATCCCAAATGCTTTTTTTTCTCTGTCCGGAGGGCACGCCGTAGATCTTGGCGTAGATGAGGAGATTCTCAAAGCCGGTTATATCGGTCCAGACGCTCATCTCCTGGGGCACATAGCCGATGATCTTCCTGACCTTCGCATCATCTTTGACCACGTCATAGCCGAAGGCGCGCGCCACGCCTGCTGTGGGGCGGAATTGAGTGGTCAAGAGCCGCATCAGGGTGGTTTTGCCCGATCCGTTGGGGCCGAGCAGGGCGAAGATATCGGCGGCCTTAACCGTTAGATCGACTCCGTCCAGAGCGTTTACCTTGCCGTCATAGACCTTGGTGAGCTGCTTTATTTCAATTGCAATTTCAATTGCAGAGGCCATATTTACCTACCAGACTCATGTGGAGTTGACTAATGAATATGTATAAAAAATCTGCGGTATATTGTATAAAAATTTGACTCATAAGACAATAATTTTATGCATTTATTAAAATTAATTTAAACAATATTCAGTTTTAATGTTACGCAAATATTAAATAATATGATGATATGCGATAATAGAAAAAGCATTGTGAGAATAGATTTTCAGCCGAAACAAAAGTTGAAGAGATCCATCAGGGTGATGAAATGAAAAAATTGGCGTATGCAAAAATGCTTGGCTATCTGATGACGGCGTACTTATGCCTCCTCATAGCAGTCATGCCGATATTAGCCGCAGATAATGCAAAAGATCAGATCCTGAATAAGACCGACAGCTCCATCTCAATCATTGATTCGGCAGGGAGGACGGTCACTGTACCTCTGCCGGTCGAGAGGATCATTCCCACGGACTACCGCACCACAGAAGCGCTATTGGCCCTGGGAGCCAGGGATATGATTGTGGGTGTAGATACCGCCTTCCATCAGCGCATGGCCGAGTTCGGCTTGAAAGATGTGCCGGAAGCCTCAGTCCATGCCGGTGAGGTCAACTACGAGGAGATTTTGCTGCTCAAGCCGAATCTGATCATTTTGCCGGTTTCAGGCGCCATCTATGCCGATGATGTTGCCAAGAAGCTACCCACTATTCCCGTGATCGTCATGAGCGCCACCACCAGACAAGATGGCATCCCTGAGCTGAAGATTCTCGGTCAGATCCTGGGAAAAGAGGCGCAAGCGAACAAGCTGATCAATTGGACTGAGAAGTATGCCGGCATTGTCGAGGAGCGCACCAAGAACCTCAAACCTGAGGAGATGCCGACTTTCTACTATGAATACATGTCCGAGTCCAGCAAATGGCAGGCCATTCCGCCGACAAATCCAGCCGGAATGGTCGTGGAAGGCTGTGGCGGAATGAATCTGGCTTCCGATCTGAAGCTGAACGGCTCCGTAGCCCAGGTGGATGCGGAATGGGTCCTGTCCAAGAATCCCGATTTCATCTTCATGGATCTCATGAAGGGATTCGACAGCGGCCCCGGAAAGACTGAAGATGATATGAAGAATCTCCTGGCAAAATACGTCGATGACAGAGCTAGGGAAGGGTTCGAGAACCTCACAGCAGTGCAAAACAACCACGTCTATCTCATCGACCGAGATATGATCACAGGTCCCAGATGGGTGATCGGCCATGTCTGCTTTGCCAAGTGGCTTCATCCCGATCTCTTCAAGGATCTCTCTCCGGATGATATGAATAACGAGTATCTCAAGGAGTTCCACGGCATCGACGTGCAGGGAACCTGGGCATATCCACTGCCAAAATAGAGGAAACGATGCTGCGATACGTTGAAAGAGCGATCGGAGTTGCTGCCGGAAGAATGCCCAAAGCATTGGCATTCTTCACATTTCCTAATCTGTTGGTTTCTTTGGATGATTAATGGTTGAAGGAGAATAAAATATGGAGACGAATAAATCTGAGATAAAAGAGAAGATCAGAGCATTTTGGGACAATTCTCATCAGAACTACGATGCTGTGGCCGCCCACGGTGTGCATTCCGAGAGCGAGAAGGTGATGTGGCGGCAGGGAATGACAAAGTTGCTGGGACCCGCAGGGCCGGAAAAGAACCTCACGGTCCTGGACATCGGCACAGGAACCGGATTTCTGGCACTGCTGCTGGCCGAGATGGGATATAATGTAACCGGGGCCGACTGGGCAGCGAGCAAGATTTCGCAGGCGAAAGAGAAGGCTGCCTCCTCAAATAGCCCAGCCCGCTTCGAGGTCCAGGATGCAGAGAAATTGACGCTGGAGAGCAACGCATTCGATGCCGTGGTGAGCAGGCATGTGATCTGGACCCTGTCGGACCCCTATGCCGCTGCTCGGGAATGGGTCAGGGTCATAAAGCCGGGCGGCAAAGTGATCGTAGACATTCCTCGCATGGGATCGCATAGCGGAAGCCATCACTTCGGAGCGGAGATCGGCAAGAATCTGCCCTTCTACAACGGAGCGGACAGGGAGAAGGTTGAGGAGATGCTAAAAAGTGCGGGACTCTCCAATATCGGAACTCTGATGCTGGAGACATCCGGGGATGATGAGAAAAAGACACTTCTAATCTATGGAGAGAAAATATGAGCGACCATATGCTTTGGGCCGAGGCCTGAGACAAGGCAGTGGCCGGGGATTTGGTGAAGGGTTATGCTTTCTTCGGGCACCCTTCCATGTCGACGAGCATCTTTGCACCTTGAACAGACTCTGCATTCCTCCTGACATTCTCAGGAGAGAAGCTTAGTCTAACTTTCAGCAAAGTAGACCGGCGTCAGGAATACGGTCATATGGAATACCGGTCGTGATGGAAGAATGAGTTGAAGTTATATACTATTACATCTGGGCTTATTTAAGC
>RPOO01000081.1 GCA_003857025.1 Methanothrix sp. | reverse complement strand
CTGGTCGACATGATTGTGGAATTCGAGGCTCTGCGTCAGGTCAGGCTTCTAGGGATCAGGGACGCGTTGCAGCAGCGAAGAGCGAGCGTTATCGACCGGATTTGGGACGTTACCTCTCTCTTTTCGGCCACCGGCTCCAAGGTTCTCGCCAAGTCCCTCAAGAGCGGCGGCGTGGTCTTGGCCTGTCTTTTGCCAGGCTTTGCAGGTCTGGTGGGCAAGGAAGTCCAGCCCGGAAGGCGGCTGGGCACCGAGATGTCCGACCGGGCAAAGAGGGCGGGCGTGGGCGGCATTTTCCACACCGATGAGCTTCCCGCTTACGGTGTGACGGCTGCGGAAGTGGACGCCGTGCGCTCTCTGCTTGCAGCGGGAGCCAACGACGCGGTAATCATGGTTACCGGACCACAGGATCGGGCGGATAAGGCGCTGCAAGCAGTGCTGGTTCGCGCTCGTGAGGCGCTGGTATGCGTGCCTGAGGAGACGCGCCGGGCTTTGCCGGACGGCTGCTCCGAGTACATGAGGCCGCTGCCTGGATCGGCCAGAATGTATCCTGAGACCGATGTGCCGTCTGTGGTGATCACGGATGATCTGCTGGGGCAGCTCAAGCTCCCAGAGCTGTTTTTGGAGCGGTCGCAGCGTTTCGAGCGCACACTGGGATTGAATGTCGAGCTGTCCAAGGTTATGGCGGCGTCGCCCGCCTACCAGCTCTTCGAGGAGATCGTGGCCGAATACAAGGTTCCGCCATCAATCGTCGTCAGGACGCTGGAGACCATACCAATTGAGCTGGCCAGGGAGAATGTACCCGTCTCCAACTTGACCGACCAGCATTTCAAGGACTGTTTCGCTCTCGTTGCCTGCGGCCAGGTGGCCAAGGAAGGGCTGGTGGCCCTCTTGCGTGCTCTTGCGGAACATCCGGAAATTTGCGCATCCGAGGCTGCAAAGACCGCGGGCCTGGCGGGCGTGGATGAAGCGGGCGTTCAGGCTGCCATTCATGCAATTGTGGCAGGCAAGGCGGACCTCGTAAAATCTAAGGGCGAGAGGGCGGCAGGTCCTCTCATGGGTCTGGTGATGAAGGAATTGCGGGGCAAGGCGGACGGTGCTATAGTGAGCGCCATATTGAAGAAGGAAATACAAAATATACTAGATCAGTGAGCCCAGAAAAAGCCAGGAAGCCGGACATGCTCCTCTGGGAGGAGACGCTCTTCAAGGACAGGGATCTGTTCGAGCTAGATCACCTGCCCGAGCACTTTTTGCACCGCGAGTCGCAGATGAACAGCCTCAAATTCTGCGTTCGCCCGGCTCTGCAGGGCGCACGGCCCGTCAATACCCTGTGCCTCGGCCCTCCGGGCACGGGCAAGACCACGGCCATCTTTAAACTCTTCGAGGAGATCGAGGCCCACTCCTCGAAAGTCATTCCGGTTCATATCAACTGCCAGATGGACTCCACCCGGTATGCCGTCTTCTACCAGCTTTACAAGAAGATCTTCGACCATGCGCCGCCATCCAGCGGCATATCCTTCAAGCGCATCTTCGAGAAGGTGGCCCTGGCCTGCGCCGACTCTGATCTTGTCCTGGTTGTCGCCCTGGACGACATCAACTACCTCTTTCACGAGAAGGAGGTGGATCATGTTCTGTACTCATTGCTGCGTGCGCACGAGACCTGCCCCGGTGCCAGGATGGGCGTGATCGGCATCCTCAGCGAGCCCACACTGAACTATGTCCTCGACCCGAGGGTCGTCTCCGTCTTTCAGGCTGAAGAGGTGGCTTTTCCACTTTACACCCGCACCGAGCTAGGCGATATTCTGGGCCGCCGGGTGCAGATGGGCTTTTATCCGGGCGTGGTCGATGACGGCGTTCTGGAAAAGGTAGCGGCCCTCACCGAGTCCTCCGGAGACCTGCGGGTCGGTATCGATCTCCTCAAGCGGTCCGGCCTCTCTGCGGAAAAGCGCGCCTCCAAGACCATATCTGTTCAGGATGTGGAGACATCCTTCGAGCGCTCCCGGCTGGTTCACCTCACCTATGCCCTGAAGTCGCTCAAGGAGGACGAGCAGAAGGTGCTGCGGCTGGCAGCGGAGCAGGAGAGCTGTCGCGCCGGGGACCTCTTTAGCCGCTTCCACGAGCAGACCGGCGCCGGATACACCCGTTTCCATGAGATTCTCAATAAGCTCGATGCCGTTCGCCTCATTAACACCGATTTTAGCGGCGCGGGGGAGCGGGGCAGATCTCGCGTCGTCCGGCTCCGCTATGACCCCGATGAGATTTTAAGCCGCATGGGTCCATGATTTATTGCAAAAGACGGGTCAATAAAATGTCTTTTAGGTAAATGCTCTATATAGATCATATAGACAAGGGCTTTAACTGCGAATGTGTTTTGAACAGGCGTATGGGCCTGCCCAAGATGCGGAGATACAAAGATAGATTTGTTGAAGCGGTGCTTTTCCTTTGCGCCATTACTTCTATCCTGGTCATGCTTCTCATATTCTACTTCTTGACCCGAGAAAGCCTCAAGGCCTTTGCAGAGCTTGGCATCTTCTCGCTTCTCCTGGGTCAGAAATGGCACCCTGCCGGGGATATTTACGGCATGATGCCCATGATCGTCAGCTCTCTTATCATCACGCTGCTGGCTCTCTTCATCAATATCATCATCGGCGTGCCCCTGGCCATCTATCTGTCCGAGCTTGCCGGTCCCAGGAGCAAGGCCATCCTGAAGCCCTCCATTGAGCTGTTGGCCGGAGTCCCGTCCATCGTCTATGGTTTTTTAGGTGTTATCATTCTCGTCTCATATCTGCAAGGCGGCTTTGACATGCTCACCGGCAGGTCAATCCTGGCCGGATCGATACTTCTCGGCATCATGTATATTCCGTATATCACCACCATTTGCGAGGACTCGCTGCGGGCGGTGCCAAGCGAGTTCAAGGAAGGGTCTCTGGCCCTCGGTGCCAATCGCTGGCAGACCATTCGGCATGTGACCATCCCAGCGGCGTCATCGGGAATTACCGCCGCTGTGCTTCTCAATATCGGCAGCATCATCGGCGAGACCATGGCCGTCCTGCTGGTGGTGGGAAACGTTGCCCGCATTCCGTCACCATTCTTCAACGTCTTCAGCCAGGGCGCGACCTTCACATCCGTGATCGCAGGCGAGATGGGCGAGGTGGCGCGTGGCTCCATGCACTACCACGTGCTCTTTGCCGTCGGTTTCGTTCTGCTGGTGGTCGTGTCCATTCTCAGCGTCGTGGCCGATCAGGCCCGAGCCAGAATCCGCAAGAAGTTCGGAGGCTACTGAAATGCCAGCCAAGCCTGCCTATGTTGCATCTCTGGTGATTCCGGCCCTGATCTTTGTCTCTGCGGTATGCTATCTGATCATGCCCCTGGACTCAAAGCCGATCTTGCCTTTCTGGGAAGCAGGTCTTCTCATCTCGGCATTGACTATCCTGACGTCCTTTGCGGCTGCCAAGAGCCATCCGGCAAAGGCAGTGCCCGCGCTTGCCGTTGACCTCTTTTTCTTGATCGCCGTCATTTTCTTGATTTATACCGGAACTCTTGATCCTTCTTTTGTCATCAAAAGGCCGCTGGGCCTTGGTGCGTCCTTCGGGTACAACATGATCCTTCCCTTCCTGATGCTCCTCTCAAGCATCCTGACCGTCAAGGATCTGCTGAACATTCACTACGCCTACAGCGCCAAAGGTCGCGAGGCCCTGGTCTTCATGGCCATCCGGCTCTCCGCCGTGGTGGCGCTGCTAATTTTAGGCGGCATCCTCTTCATAATAATCTATAAGGGAATCGGCATCATAAGCTGGGAATTCCTGACCACGCCCCACCGCAGGCTGGGCCAGGCGGGCGGCATCAGCACCGCCATCGTCGGTACATTCTGGATGGTTCTGGGGGCAATGGTTGTCTCGGCTCCCCTGGGCGTCGGAGCCGCCATCTATCTTCATGAGTATTCCAAGAGCCTGGGCCTCAATCGCGTCATCACCATCGCCATCAGCGTCCTGAACGGCGTGCCTTCCGTCGTCTTCGGCCTCTTCGGCCTGGCGTTCCTGGTAACGTTCTTCGGCGTCTCTCTTCTCTCAGGCTCCATCATCCTCGGCCTGATCAACATTCCCACCATCATCCTGACCAGCCAGGAGGCTCTCAAGAGTGTGCCGAACTCTCTTCGCGAGGGCAGCATGGCCCTGGGAGCGACGAAGTGGCAGACCATCAAGAAGGTCGTCCTGCCCTCCGCCATGCCCGGCGTTCTCACCGGCATCATCATGGGTGTGGCCAAGGCCTCGGGCGAGACTGCCCCAATTATGTGGACGGCAGTGACATTCACCGCCACTCCGGTGCAGACGTTCTTTGGCGTGATTCCCAACATCTTCCAGCCGGTGAACAATCTGGACTACCATCTCTTGAACCTGATTTACTTCCTGGGGGCATGGGATGTGGAAGACCATGCCTGGGGAACGGCCCTGGTGCTAATCGCCCTGGTGCTGGGCACGAACATGCTGGCCATAGTCGTGCGAAATCACTTCCGCAAGAAGATATCCTGGTAAAATCCGAGTAAGCGGATCGCAGGCCATCGATTTACGCCTGAATCTGATGGGCATTCTGGCCAAAAATCATATGCATCTTGGTTTATTGTCCGCTTCCAGCCTTCGCATGAACCGGGTCTCGCGCGAAGCCGCGAAATACCCAACTCTGCAAAGATTCTTCAAAAATTGGAACACCTGTGGTCGTCGGCATCGTCGACATTCTCTCACAAAAATTGGTTTGCCGGGGCGAGGCGCAAAATCGCCTCGCCTCTTGCGACAACCTGTCTCTAATGCGCCAGAAAAGCTAATGATTCATGGCAAATATTGATGAATGATTATCCTGGCCGGAACCGCCGTCGAACTTTTTCGGTAGATCGCAAAATCCGTCGTTGTTGGTGTCGTTGCAGCCTTCCGTCAGCTCATCATAATCGCTGTAGTGGTTTCCAAGGGCGGTAATGCCGGCATTCTGCAGCGTGAGGCTTTTACCATTCCCCGCCGATGTATCTGCATCCCAGTGGTTGCCCCCGTTGTCGAGGACTGTTATGTTGTTTTCCTGGAGATCATTGGACAGGAATGTGTTGTTGATCATTCCCGGCTTGACGTAAATGCCGTATTTATTCTTGTAGATCTCATTGCCGGTGATGTAATTGTTGCTGGAATCGACCAGGATTCCGGAATTCCCGCATCCGCAGTGGCCCGAGCCGGTTACGTTGAAGCCTTTGACTGTGGTGCCGTTGGTGGCCAGGGTGATGACGCTCCCGGCTCCGCTCGCATCCACAAGAGGCATTCCCTGGCCGGTATCAATGCCTAGTAGGGTGACGGGCTTGAAGACGTAGACGTTCTCATGATATGTCCCGCTGTGCACCTCGATCACGTCTCCGTCTGTGGCATTATCGATTGCCTGCTGGATCTTGGTATAGTCGGCACTTTCCGGTCCTACGGTTATTTTTGCTGCGCTGGCAGCGCCCAGCATCAAGATTAATATTATTATTAAGCATTGTCGCATATGCCTTGCGTAGGTGCATTTTTTATATTAGTACTTTTCCTATAAATAGTCTCAGATACATTTTCTTGTAGATATAATACTCATATTTTTCATATAGGTTTCCCGATGGCCGCATCCCTTATCTACTATGTTCTACTATGTACATACAATGCAACTGAGCTGCAAGTGCGGTGCCTCATGGGAGTACAAGGGGCGGGCGGAGGTCTACGCCTGCTGCCCTCGCTGCAAGTCCAAGGTCAAGATCGATGCCGACGACGGCCCGCTCTGCCTGGAGCGCTGGGCGGTGCGCGTTCCCATCGAGATCACTCTGCCCACTGATCTGCAAAAGGCCGCGGAGGTTTTTTTTCAGGGCAGACGACCGGGTCCCTACAGCCACATCGCTCTGGCCTCGG
Organism: Methanothrix sp.; assembly: GCA_003857025.1. Lineage (GTDB taxonomy): Archaea > Halobacteriota > Methanosarcinia > Methanotrichales > Methanotrichaceae > Methanothrix. The sequence continues at coordinate 6,284 of RPOO01000081.1, read as the reverse complement.
TGATCCGGCACAACTTCAGCAATTACGATGAACTGATATTCCAGTTGGAGAACAAGTCACTGGTCTGCCGCAGCCACCCCAAAGAGGTCATGGCGGCACAGCAGACCTTGCGAGAGCGTTTCGACCGGCAGATCTGCAAGCACCTTGGGCTTTGCCGCTGTGGTCACGTCATGAAAGAGGCATTGTCAAATTCTGCGCCTCTTGAAGATGAACAAAAAATCGAGAAGGACGGAAGATCGACGGCAAAATGAGTCCATTTCACGTCGCGAATTCGTGAGGCTGGCAAAGAGGCTGATTCAATATGTCTGAAGGATTGTCAACTAAAATGTCTGTGGAAAAGCCAAGAGCTGATAGGTTCATCGAAGCGATGGGCGAAGGTGTTGAGCAAGCGTTCCATGAGCTTGCCGGAGAGATCCTGAATGAGGGCGCACTCTCGGCCAAGGACAAATCGCTGATTGCGCTGGCATGTTCCGTCGCTGTGAGATGCGAGCACTGCACGAAGAGGCACCTTGAGAGCGCCAGGCGCGCCGGAGCCAGCCGAGAGGCGATCTTGGAGGCGGCGGGTGTGGCTGCTCTGGTGCGCATGGGCTCAGGGCTCAACACGGCTGCCGTTTTGCTGGATGAAATGCAAGAGAATGATGTCGATTGATTTTGGTTCGGAGAGGTGAATATTGATGTCGGAAGGTGTGAAATGCCAAAGCTGCGGTAAAGATCTGGCTGAGGACGAGGTCTTCGCCACAGGCGGAAAAACCCTTTGCGAGGACTGCTATATCGTTGTCGGACAGCGAATCCGGGTCTGCGATCCATGGGGGGAGCGATCTAAGAAAGTCTTCCGGGAGAGCCACGGACTGACGGGGACGGACGGACTAACGGATCTGCAAAAAGAGATCTATGAGTTCATTCGGGTTAAAGGAAAGGTTACCATGTCGGAGCTGGTAGAGCGGTTCGGGCTGCCGCAAGCGGACATGGAGAACCAGTTTGCCATTCTGCGGCACTGCCAGCTCTTGAAGGGCAAGAAAGAGGGGGACAGTGTTTACCTCGTGCTCTGGTCCTGAAGATTGATCTGTTGATGATTGATCTATCGGCAATGCCTGCACCCTAATTCGCACATTTTCCTCGCGTTCTCTATAAAAAATCCATTAGTTTCGCGGCGTGGTCAATGAATAAATAGAAGGCAGCGCTAAAAATGTTCATGCCATTTGGTTAGCGGTGATTGATATGGATATAAATGCTTGCGGATTTATCTGTCAGGACTGTCCCATGATCGGTAACACCTGCCAAGGCTGCGGGGCAACGTTGGGCAAACCGCCCTGGGTCTATGAGGCAAATTTTGCTGGCGGATGCCCAATTTACAACTGCGCTATCGGCCAGAAGGGCTATTCGCATTGCGGACTGTGCCCGGAGCTTCCCTGCAGCATGTTCTCCCATCTGAAAGATCCGAATATGAGTGATGAGGCATTCCACCAGAGCTTGGCGGAAAGGATCGCCCGGCTGAAAGGGACAAGGAAATGCTGAAGGACCCTCTTTTGGAGATTCCGGGCATTGGACCGAGCATGGCTCGGGATCTGCATGCTCTGGGAATAGAATGTTTGCAGGACCTGGTGGACGAGAATCCAGAAGATCTTTACTCCCGGCTGGTGGCCATGCGGGGAACTCCCATCGACCGCTGTGTCCTCTATGTATTTCGCTGCGGCGTCTATTATGCCCGGGGTGGCCGCGATCAAGAGCGGGTCAAGTGGTGGAACTGGATGGATGGGAAGATTTAGAAAGGCCTGAGCTATCTGGAATTATCGCTGGTGGCAGTTTTGGACGACCGGGTTGTAGGTCACATACTCTTCAGCCTGGTAGTGATCGAGGGCGCAGAGCACCTTCATGGCATGGGTCTGGCTCCTGTGGCCGTACTGCCGGAACAGCAGCGTCGGGGCGTGGGCTCGATGCTGATTCAAAAGGGCCTGGAAGTTCTCAAGGGCCGGGGCTGCCCTTTGTCATCGTGCTGGGCCATCCAGATTACTATCCACGCTTCGGATTTGAGCGGGCCTCGCTACAAGGCATCCGCAGCCAGTGGGAAGGGGTTCAGGATAAGGCTTTCATGATCCTGGCCGTGGACGAAATTGCCATGCAGGTAGTTTCCGGTGTGACAGGTATCGATCTGAGTTTGATGAGGCGGTATAAGAATGTGAGGCGGATCCTGTCGATTCTCCTGACTGCAATTTTTCGATCGCCTGATCGCAAAATTGGGATGAACTAAGGCAATTATGCAAAGGTTCGCGGAGGCTTTGGGCAAATGAGGCATTGCTTCGGAGAATTCTTGGTTCGAGATTGGTGCATGGATGATGCGTCTTCCATTACTCGATATGCAAACAACCGGAAGATCTGGAACAACCTGAGAGATGCCTTTCCTTATCCGTATTGCGAGGAGGATGCCGTCTCCTACATTTCCGGGGCGCTGAGAACGGAGCCACGGGTGGCCTATGCCATCGCCACGAAGAGCGTTGCCATCGGCAGCATAGGATTGATGCCTGGAAAGGATGTCCATCGATTCAGTGCAGAATTGGGCTATTGGCTGGCGGAGCCTTTCTGGGGGAGAGGGATAATGACTGAGGCTGTTAAAGCGGTGAGCGAATATGGTCTTGAAACGCTGGGCTTTAGCCGCATCTATGCAGAGCCATACGCTACAAATCCTGCCTCCGCTCGCGTTCTCGAAAAATCTGGCTTCGCTTTGGAGGGAATCATGTGTGCAAGCGTCTTCAAGGATGGTCAGGTACTGGATCAATTCTTGTATGCGAAAGTGAAATCCGAAATCAGACTGCGGAATCATTCTGCCCGACAAAATAGTTTAGAACCCATTCGTGCCGACTCTTTCTCGAAACCTTTCCCCAGGGCAGACTGCATGTCCTTACAAATATGAAGCTCTTCCTATGATTTGGCAATGACCGTCGATCAAATTCCCATCAGCAGGTTCTCCATCATCACGAGGATCTCTCCCAAGGCTCTGCGCTACTACGACCGGCTGGGCATGCTCGTTCCGGCAGCCAAGGACTCGTTGACCGGCTACCGCTACTATGCGGCAGACCAGCTTGAGCGGGGAGTCCGCATCAAAACTCTCTGCACCCTGGGATTTGGCCTTGAGGAGATCGCAAGCTTCCTGGATGCTGAGTTCAGGGGGGACGATGCTGTGGTCGAGGCCTTGATGGCTGAGAAGTTATCCGGAACGAGAAAAGAGATTGCCAGGCTGCAGAGGATCGAGGAATTGCTTAAGAATAAAAATGTGGAGTTGATGAAAATGGCTTTGAGTGAGCCGGTAATTAAAGATGTGCCCGCTTTGCGGGTGGTCAGCAAAAGGGATCGGGGAAGCTATGGCGAGACCATCGGTCGCTTGATCGGAGAGCTGTGCGAAGTAATCATCCGGCCAGAGAACCAACGAAATTTTGTGAAGGTTAGCGGTCCCGTCATGGCAATCTATCACGATCCGGAATGCAAGGAGAATGATGCCGACATCGAGGTGGCACTGCCAATCACCGGAAGAATTGAGGTAGACGCGGGAATGGAGGTCAAGAACCTTCCGTCGATTCGAGTCCTGGCCGTGGTTCACAAAGGAAGCTATGAGACGCTGCAAGTTACCTATAAAGAGCTATTCGACTACATGATGACGAATGGGATGGAGTTCTCCGCGCCGAGCCGGGAGCTTTACCTCAATGATCCCTGCAAGACACCTGCCGACGAGCTGATGACGGAGATACAGGTGTCTATCAAATGAGCCGGACGGCTGGGCTCTTCACGATTTCTTGATGGCGATATCGGCCAGCCCGGGCTTGTCTTTATTGGGCGTTAAAATGTAGATTGTTCCATTCAATTCCACCATGACATATCCGTCCTTTGGCGTAGCGTCAAAGTCGTGCGTGACCAGAAAGAAAGCCAAGTCTCGAGCATCCATGCGTGTATCCTCGTTTGTCTGGGTCAGGTTCAATAGATCCTGATAGCTCTCGGAGGCCTCAGTGATGAAAATGGATGTGACAGCCATGAGGAAGAACATGGCCGCGACTATATAAATTATCTTCATGCTGCTGCCTAACATCGGACTGCCTGGCCGTTCATCTGCATTTTTCCCCTCAAAGTGAATTAGAAGCTCTCTTTTGAGCGCAATTTTTCGATATCGTTCCGGAGGTCTTCGCTTATCCGAGTTTCGTTCAGGTCCAGGTCGATGAGGAAGCTGAGCGTTATCTTATCATATTTTATTCCTTCCAAGTTGGCACCCTTGAGGTTTACTCTTCCCAGATTTACCGTCGTGAGATTTGCTTTTCTCATATCGCAGCCGGTGAGATTCACATTGTAGAGGGTTGATAGGATGACGTTTGCATTTCTGAGGTCCAAGCCGCTCATATCTACGTCCTCAAAAGACGATTTTTCAATCTTGATGTTTCTTAATGAAGCCTTATTCATTTTCGCTCCCTGCATGTTTAGGAGTTTTACAGTAGCTCCGCTCAGATCCGCACGAGTGAGGTCTGCATCATCCATGCTGTTGCTCAGCAGCTTTGCCTCCGTCATGTCCGCGCCTGACAAATTTATGTTGGAAAGATCCGCATAATCCAGGACGGTGCCTTTCAGGATCGCTCCTGATAAGTTCGCCCTGGGAAGGTATGCTCTGGTAAAATCTGCTTCGCTCAGATCCGCCTCGCTCAGATCTGCGCCGAAAAGCTCGGCTCTGGCAAGCTGCGATCTTCGCAGGCGGCAACCGTTCAAATTTGCCCAATTGAGTTTTGCTCCCAGAAGGTTTGCTCCGACCAGATTTGCGTCGCCGAGGATCGCCAAGGATAGGTCGGTTCCCACCAGCCTTGCCGATTCCAAATCTGCGCCGGTGAGGTTCGCGCCGCTCAAGCTGGCGCCGGTCAGGTCCGACCTGCTGAGGTCGCAGTTAGATAGATCAGAGTGGTTGAAATGGGCTAAATTTAGATTTGTCCGGCTTAGGTTTGCGCCTACCATCTTCGCATTGAATACCCATGCAGCCGTGAGAGTCGCCCCATAGAGATTTGCGTTGGTGATATCGGAGAACATCAGCCCTGAACCGGATACATTCGAGTAGGATAGATCTGCCCGGCTGAGGTTGGTTTGGATCAGGTTGGTGAAGATCAGGGCAGAATGGCTGAGGTTGGCGCTATAGAAATTTGCTCCCGATATGCGGGCTTCGGATAGGTCTGCATCGTGCAAATTTGCACCGGTAAAGTTTGCATGTATGAGGTTTCCTCCTATCAGGCTGGCACCGGTGAGGTTTGCGCAGCAGAGCAGAGCATCGCGCAGACGGATGCGATTTAGGAACGCATTTCTAAAGCTTGCTCGAGTCAGATCGGTTGCGCTCAGGTTTGCTCCTTCTAAACTGGCATTGTCTAAATTAGCATCTCTTAGAATCGATCCGCTTAATGTTGCCTGATCAAGGCAGGCTCCTCGCAAGTCGGAACCATTAAGCCTCGCACCCCTCATGTCTGCTCTCGCCAGCTTCGCACCTCGGATATTTGCTCCCGTGAGGTCTGAGCCACCTAGATTCGTATCCGACATATCGGAATAGCTGAGATCTGTTCCCGCAAGCATAGCATAGGATATGTCGGAGCGCACAAGCGAAGTGCGGCTCAGGTTTGAATTGCTCAGATTCGCACTGTGTAACTCTGATTGGCTGAGGTTGGAGCCGGCTAGATCCAGGCAGCTCAGGTCCTCTTCCATAAGGTCGGATCGGGCTTCGAAGGGCTGATTGAGGATGAAGCTATATGGCGGCAGATTGGATTTATTGATGCCGAACCGGATCAGCTCCGAGTTGTCGAACATGTATTGATTGGGGCTCTTCCGGACGATGGGGATGTTCTGAACCTTTTCGCCTTCAAGAATCTGGAAGGCAAGGCCTGTCATCACATCGCCCTGTGAAGTCCCACTGATCATCTTTCCGCCCAAAACTCCATAATCTAGGTAAAAATCATATACGCTGTAGATGGCAACCGGGCTTGCTTCTCGGATCAGGTGAGAAGCATCTTCATAGGTCAGGAAGTTACCCAAACGGTCGCGATTGAAGGTCATGAGCAGAACGAGGCTGTCGTTGGACAGGGCAGCGACGCTTTCGGAAAGCTCTTCTTTGGATACATTATCGAGATACTCGAACGATGCATTGCCGGCAAATTCCGTTATAGTCGAATCAATGATCTTTTTGGCTGCAAGACCTGTGGCCGTTCTGTCCGTCACGATGATGATATGCTTGGTTTGGGGCTGAAGACGGAACATCAGCGCAAGAGTGTCTTTGACAT
>RPOO01000080.1 GCA_003857025.1 Methanothrix sp. | reverse complement strand
GTCGATGGCGGGCTTGATGGCATGAGCCGCTTCCGGTGCGGGAATTATGCCTTCAGTCCTGGCGAAGAGAGTGGCAGCCTCGAAAACCTCGTTCTGCTGCAACGCGGTGGCCTCGATCAGGCCATCATGCACAAGATTGCAGAGCAGTGGTGCGTCTCCATGATAGCGCAGGCCGCCGGCATGAATTCCCGGCGGGATGAAGTCATGGCCCAGTGTATACATCTTGACCACGGGCGCCATTCCCGCCGTGTCGCCGAAGTCGTATGCGTAAAGCCCTTTGGTCAGGCTGGGACAGGCTGACGGCTCGCAGGCCACCATGCGCAGGTCCTTCTTGTCATTCAGCTTGTCCGGGATGAATGGGAAGACCATGCCGGGGAAGTTGCTCCCGCCGCCGCAGCATCCGAACATGATATCAGGGTAGTCGTCGGCCAGATCAAACTGCTTCTTCAGCTCCAGACCTTCAACGGACTGATGGAGCAGAACGTGATTGAGGACGGAACCCAGAGCATAATTGGTGTTGTCATGGCTTGCCGCATCCTCAACGGCTTCGGAGATGGCGATTCCCAGAGACCCAGGCGTGTTCGGCATCTCTGCTAAAACCTTTCTGCCATAGTTTGTTCTGTCCGATGGGCTGGGAATGCACTCTGCGCCCCAGACTCTCATGGCACTCTTGCGGTAGGGCTTGCTGTCGTAGCTCGACCTGACCATGTAAACGGTGCACTTCAAATTGAACAGCGTCGTGGCCAGTGACAGGGCAGACCCCCACTGACCCGCGCCTGTTTCGGTGGCCAGCCGCTCGATGCCTTCTTTCATATTGTAATAAGCCTGAGGAACGGCGGTGTTGGGCTTGTGGCTGCCGGCTGGGCTCACGCCTTCATATTTGTAGTAGATCTTAGCCGGAGTCTTGAGCGCCTTCTCAAGAGCTGCGGCCCGATAGAGCGGCGTCGGCCTCCAGAGCCGGTAGATGTCGCGTACCTCTTCGGGGATGTCTATCCAGCGCTCCGTGCTCATCTCCTGCTGGATGAGGGCTTTAGGAAAGATCATCTCCATGTCCTGCGGGCCCAAAGGCTTCAGCGTCCCGGGATGAAGGGGCGGGTCCAGGGGCGTGGGCATATCGGCGGCTACGTTATACCACTTCTTAGGGATCTCTTCCTCGTCTAGCAAGTATTTGATCTTCATCTGGGACACTCCACATATCGGCTGTAATGTAATCTTGTGTACATCGTTGATCCGTTTGGCTTTATTTAAAGGCTTTGAAATGCTCTTAAGAGTTTTAGCCTGATTATTAGTAGGTGGTGTAAAGCAGGTCAAGATTTATTTATCATGGATGAGATGAGCCTTGCCATGAGTGGCCAAACCCTGTCCGAGAAGATATTCTCAAGAGCTGCAAAGAAAGAGGCGCGAGCGGGCGAGTTCGTCATGGCGGATATCGACTGTGCCATGATCCATGATATCACCGGCCCGCTGGCGGTCAAGGGATTTTACGAGATCGTGGGCCGGGATGCCAAGGTCTGGGACCCCTCGAAGATCGTCATCCTCTTCGACCATCAGGTTCCTGCAGACAGCCTCAACGCTGCGGAGAACCACATTCTTCTGCGCGGCTTTGCCAAAGAGCAGGGAATCTTGAATTATGACATCTTCTGCGGAGTCTGCCATCAGGTCATGCCGGAGAAAGGCCATGCCCTTCCCGGTCAGATCGTGGTGGGCACGGACTCGCACACCTGCACCTACGGCAGCCTGGGATCTTTTGCCACCGGCATCGGCTCAACAGACATGTCCTCAGTCTTTGCCACGGGCAAGCTCTGGTTCATGGTGCCCCAAACGCTGCAGCTCATGATCGATGGCAGGCTTCCCAAGAATGTCACCTCGAAGGATGCGGTGCTGAGGATCATCGGCGACATCGGAGCTGATGGCGCGAACTATCTGGCCTGCGAATTCCGGGGCGAGGCGGCGACGAGGATGAGCATCCCGGAGAGGATGACCGTGTCCAACATGGCCATTGAGATGGGAGCCAAGGCAGGCATCTTCGAGACGGATGAGACGACCGTGAAGTACCTGGAGCAGCGGGTGAAGGACAAGTCGGCCATCGAGGCAAGAGCGGTCAGGAGCGACGAGGACGCAGTAGTCACGCAAAAGCACTGGAATGTGTCAGATCTCGAACCCCAGATTGCGATGCCTCATAACGTGGATAACGTCTCGCCCATAAGCGAGGTTCCCAAGACCAAGCTCGACCAGGTATTCCTCGGGTCCTGCACCAATGGCCGCTTTGAGGACCTTAAGCTTGCATCGGACCTGATGAAGGGAGAGCCTGTGGCCAAGGGCGTGCGCATGATCGTGGTTCCCGCCAGCCGGGAAGAGTACATGAAGTGCCTGCATGCCGGCCTCATTGAGAAGTTCATGGAAGCAGGGGCCATGTTCGAGTCTGCCTGCTGCGGTCCGTGCATGGGCGGGTCCTTCGGTCTCCTGGGCGCGGGCGAGCGCTGCCTCTCTACCTCAAACCGGAACTTCGTGGGACGTCAAGGCAGCCCCAAGGCATTCGTCTACCTCTCTTCGCCAGCCACGGCAGGAGCAAGCGCGATCACCGGATACATCACCGATCCGAGAGACGTTTAGATGAGGTCTCAGGGAATATATTCAGGTGCCTATTCTAGGATTTATATGAGAAATCCGGCATGAAGATCGCACTCAAGCTCGCATACCTGGGCGATAACTACTACGGCTTCCAGCGTCAGCCGGATCTGGTCACCGTCGATTCCGAGGTGCGCAAAGCCCTGCAGCAGATCGGTGTCATTCACGGCGACTTCTGTTACGCAGGAAGGACGGATCGCGGGGTTTCCGCCCTAGGCCAGGTCATCGACTTTTGGATAGATGAGGATAAGGCTAAATTGACCCGCCCCAGGTGCGTGAACGGGCGTCTGCCCCGCGACATCTGGACCTGGGCCTGGAGCGTTGCGCCCATCGGCTTCTCTGCCCGCTGGAATGCCCAGTGGCGGCAGTACCGATATTTGCTCTGGCATCCCGGCCTCGATCCAGAATTGATGAGTCAGGCAGCGGAGATGCTGATTGGCGAGCATGATTTCAGGAATTTTTCGTCCGCAAAAGTCGATACCGTGAAGGCTGTTCAGATGCTGGAGATCAAAGAGGAGAGGGGCCTCTTCACCATCGACATTCGGGCCGACGGATTTCTCTGGAACATGGTGCGAAAGATCGTCGGTTCCCTGGAAAAGATCGGATGCGGCGAGAAGGATATGAACTGGTTCTCGGACCTGCTCCGGCCTGAGCTGAACCACGGCGCACCCACGGCACCAGCCGAGGGCCTCATCCTCATGGACGTGGGCTACGAGGGGTTGGACTGGCAGGTAGACGAGTACTCACGGGCGCGGGCGGCGACGGCGCTCGACGCCATGGTCCAAAAGAGGATGGCAAAGGCAGAGGTGGCGAAGGCGCTGCAGAGGGCGATGGTGCCGCAGCCGGATAGGTGCTGAAGAATATCGCGGACTGATGTAGAAGCACAGCATCAATTGCAGTCCGCTCTTTCCGCCAGAACCATCGCAGGTGTCTTTCTTATGATGTCGGTCTTGTCGAAGTCTCTGTCGAAGCTCACAAGTATTAGATCATTATTTTTTGCAGCAACATATTGATAGGCATCGTCGAAATCCAGATCCTGCTCTTGCATAGCCGAAAGCAGCTCCATTAAGTCTGTGAGACTCAAGGAGATTCGTTTGATCCCGGTTTCTTCCAAGACATCAGATAGAAAGGCTGCGAATACATCTTTCTTGTTGAGGCGAGATGTAATAATACCTATCGAATAGAGAGTGAATTCAGTAAGAGCGAACTCATCTGTCCGTACTGCCTGCAAGAATTGACGGACTTCTTCGGCGCGTTCTTGTTCAAGAAGCAGTTCAAGCCAAACGTTAGAGTCGACGAGATAGATCAATCGCCCCACCAATCCAGAGATTTTTTCTGCAACTCCAGGGAGGTATATTTTCCCTTGAGTTCTGCCAGTCCTCCTGCCCAGTCCAGTCTTAGCCTTTTGCGTTTGGGACTGGTCTTTTTTTCGACAAGGAACTGAGCGAAATCCCAAACCTCCTGCTGAAGCTCTGGAGGAAGCTTGGCCATGAGTTCGCCAAATGCATCCATAGAAAACTCTCGCGTTCTTATGGCTAATATATTTTTTTATTATTCCCAACGCATCTTTCCCGGCATTTCAATTTATGTATTTGACTATGTATGCAGAAAGGACACTGCCGAATCTGCTAACGATACGCACCCAACTAGCATGACGCTGTGGCGCGCCCACGGCACCATCTGAGGGCCTCATCCTCATGGACGTGGGCTACGAAGATCTGGACTGGCAGGTAGACGAGTACTCACGGGCGCGGGCGGCGAAGGCGCTCGATGCCATGGTGCAAAAGAGGATGGCAAAGGCAGAGGTGGCGAAGGCGCTGCAGACGGCGATGCAACCTTAGATGGAATTCTTATTTCTCAACCGCAGATTTGCAGCTGCTACCACAGCTGCCGCCAAAACTACTGAAACAACATATGCTTCATTGCCAGATGAAGGAACAAGATAAGTAAAGAGCAAATATCCGGCCAGAAATACAACTGCGCCTAAGACCGAACTTTGGGCAGCGCTCAAGCTGCCACTCGTGAGCACTTTTCTAACGATATATCCGGTAACTAACCCAACCGTCATCAATATCGAATAAAACACAAATAAGATCAACAACACAAAGAGGTCCAACAATCCCATCATAGCCGAAGATATGATTGAAGAATCTTTGAGGGCACTGCTTCTGCTAACGCCGTTCGGGGAAATGTTCTCGTTATTGCCGACAAATGTATTTTCGAGAACGGAATTATTTTCCGAGTCGTCCAAATAAACTGCATAGCGGTTGTTGATCAGCTTATTGCTGTGAATATCATTTCCCTCGGCGTAGTTCAGACGGATGCCATATTCGTTATTTTGAATCTCGTTTCCATAAATCGAATTGCCGTCGGAGAAGCCGCTCGGCCCTGCCTCGGAAAGATAGCGATTCGAGAGCAATATGCCTTTCTCGTTGCCTTTGATGGTGTTGTTTTGGATGTGATTTAAATTGGACGCGGCCAGGCTTATGCCTATGCCGTTTTCCTCAATTGTGTTCTCAGAGATGGAATTTATTTCGGCACGTTCAAGATCAATGCCAATGCGCCGGTTATATCTAATTACATTTTTTTGAACAAGGTTAGATTCTGTTTCGCTTACTAAGATGCCGATTGAGTTATTTGCCACGACATTATTTTGAATGGTAGAATTATTCATTGCCGGAAAACGGAAGACGGATCCATAGATGCCGATTCCGGGATCGGATTTTCCGGAATTTGTCAAAGTAAATCCCTCGACAACAATGCCGCTGCTGGTCAGCTTGAGGGGCGAACCATTTCCTCTTGCATCGATGACGGGATTTCCCTGGCCGCGCAGTGTCAGACTGCGATCAACCAGGACATTCTCCGAATAAACGCCGCTCTGAACAACGATGGTATCGCCTTCAGATGAGGCATTGACTGCCTCCTGGATCGATTCATAATTCGCACCATCGGTGCCGACGGTGATGTAAGCGGACTGGGCCTGGCAGCAAAAGATCGCAAGCAGAAATGCGAGCATGATCCAGCGGGCATTCATTGAGGACACACCTATGGCTACCACCATTATTATAATGTTTATTTATGTCTTTCCGACAGTCCAATAAGTGCAAATAAAAGCAAACCCGCAGAAGAAAGCAAGCCTGGACGAGTCTCTCAGAAGCAGGAAGCCTCCTCGGTGCGTATCATTTTAAGAAAAAAATCTGCGTTCTTTAATATTATCAAAAATAAATACAAAAAGTGATCGGCGGTTAGGTTATCCTCGCCACCGCCGCCACCTCGTCACCCGGCTTGACATTCATGATGCGCACGCCCTGCGTGGACCTGCCCTGCACGCGAATGTCGCTCGTTGGTATGCGAATCATCACGCCCTCTTTGGTCGTCACCAGCAGTTCATCCTCTTCGGAGACGGTGGTGGTGCAGCAGACAAAGCCCTTGCGAGCATCGATATTCTTGACACCCTTGCCGCCCCGGCTCTGCTGGGGATACTCGCCAAGCTCGGTCCTCTTGCCGTATCCCTGGTTGGTGATGGTGAGCAGAGTGGAATTGGACGCCGGATTGATCACGTCCATGCTGATCAATTCGTCACCCATGTTGAGGCTGATGGCCCGCACGCCCATGGTGCCGCGGTTGCTGGCCCGCACATCGCCCTCCTTGAAGCGAATGGCCTTACCGAACTTGGTAGCCACCAAAAGCTCCTGATTTCCATCGGTGAGCTTGGCAGAGACAAGACTGTCGCCCTTGAGGTTGACGGCCTTGATGCCGCCCTTGCGCGGGTTGCTAAAGGCCTGCAAAGGCATCTTTACGACGCTGCCGTGGCGGGTTACCAGCATGATGAAGCCTGACTCGAAGCTCTTCACCGGGATTGCGCCCGTCATCTTCTCGTCCGGCTCAAGCTGCAAGAGGTTCACGATGGACTTGCCGCGCGTGGCGCGCCCTAAAGACGGAATCTCGTAAACCTTGAGCCAGTGGGCCTTGCCCTTGTCCGTGAAGAAGAGCAGGTAATCCTTGGTGGAAGCGGTGAAGACGTCCGTCACGAACTCCTCGCTCTTTGTTTCCGCCCCGATGACTCCCCTCCCGCCGCGCCGCTGCATGCGGTAAGCATCAACGGGCTGGCGCTTGATGTACCCGGAGCTGGTGATGGTCACGGCCACATCCTCATCCTGGATGAGGTCTTCCTGGCGAACCTCGCCCTCCGCTTCGATGATCTGCGTGCGGCGCGCGTCTCCATAAGTCCGGCACAGCTCCTTGAGTTCCTCTTTGATGATGCTCAGAATCTCCAGATTGCTGGAGAGAATCATCCTCAAGTGGGCGATGAGCTTCTCCAGCTCCGTCGCCTCGGAGACTATCTTCTCCTGTTCCAATCCCGTCAGCCGCTGCAGCCTCATTTCGAGAATCGCTTTGGACTGCTCCTCGCTCAGGGAGAACGCCTGCATCAAGGCGTCCTTGGCTTCCGGGGGCGATGCGGCTGCTTTTATTATTCTGATTACTTCATCGATGTTTCGCAGGGCGATGAGCAATCCGGCCAGGATATGGGCGCGCTTCTCCGCCGCATCCAGATCGAACCTGGTGCGCCGCTCGATCACGATGGAGCGGTAGTGGACGTACTGCTCCAGGGTTTCCTTCAAGGAGACGGCCTTGGGCAGGCCGTCAATGAGAACCATGTTGTTTATGCCGAAGCTGGTCTGGAGCGCCGTGTGCTTGTGAAGCTGGTTTAAGACCACATGAACGTTAAAGCCGCTCTTGACGTCCACGACAAGACGTATGCCATCTTTGTCAGACTCGTCTCGCAGATCGGATATGCCCTCCAGGCGGCCTCCTTTGACCATCTCTGCCATGTCCTCGATGAGCGTGGCCTTGTTCACCTGGTAGGGCAGCTCGGTGAAGATGATCTTGGTGCTGCGTGCTCCTTCCTCAATCTCCGACTTGGCCTGCATGAGGACGCTGCCGCGTCCGGTCATGTAGGCAGCTTCAATCCCGGCCCGGCCCACGATATATGCGCCGGTGGGAAAGTCCGGTCCGGGCAGATATTTCATGAGATCGTAAAGCGTGGCTTCGGGCTGGTCGATGAGATAAATGATCGCCCCGGCCAGTTCCTTCAGGTTGTGGGGCGGAATGTTGGTGGCCATGCCGACGGCGATGCCCGTGGACCCGTTGAGCAGAAGATTGGGCAGTTTTCCCGGCAGCACGGTCGGCTCTTTGAGCGAGCCGTCGTAGTTGGGAACAAAGTCCACCGTGTTCTTCTCGATGTCAGCCAGCATCTCTTCGGCGATCTTGGAGAGGCGCACTTCCGTGTAACGCATGGCAGCAGCAGGATCTCCGTCGATGGAACCGAAGTTGCCCTGGCCGTCGATCAGAGGATAGCGCATGGAAAAAGTCTGGGCCATCCTGACCATTGTCTCATAGATGGCCGAGTCTCCGTGCGGGTGGTACTTACCCATAACATCTCCCACCACGCGCGCAGATTTCTTGTAGGGCTGATCATGGGTCATGCCCTGTTCATACATCGCATAGAGAATGCGCCGATGAACCGGCTTCAGGCCATCCCGCACATCCGGGAGCGCCCGGCTCACGATCACACTCATGGCATAATCGATGTAAGAGGACTTCATCTCCTCAGTGATGTTAACTAATACTTCCGTCAAAAGCCACCTCAGACATCTAGGTTCTTTACATACTTGGCATGCGTCTCGATGAACTCCCGTCTCGGCTCCACCTGGTCTCCCATGAGGATGGTGAATATGCGATCTGCCTCCACGGCATCCTCCAAGGTGACTTTGAGCATGGTCCTCTTCTCAGGGTTCATGGTCGTCTCCCAGAGCTGATCGGGATTCATCTCTCCGAGACCCTTGTATCTTTGAATAGTGGGCTTGACCATGGATGCCACCAGCTCATTTAGCTGCTCGTCCGAGTAAACATAATTGACCTGCTTGCCCTTTTTGACCTGGTAAAGGGGTGGTTGGGCAATGAAGACGTAGCCAGCCTCGATGAGGGGTTTCATGTACCTGTAGAAAAAGGTCAGCAGAAGTGTGCGAATATGCGAGCCGTCCACATCGGCATCGGTCATTATTACTACCTTGTGATATCTGGCCTTGGTAAGGTCGAAGTCGTCTCCGATGCCTGTGCCGAAGGCCACGATCATGTTGCGAATCTCTGCGTTCTTGAGGATCTTGTCCAGTCTAGCCCTTTCCACGTTCAGGATCTTACCGCGCAGAGGCAGTATGGCCTGAAAATGGCGGCTTCTGCCCTGCTTGGCACTATTGTGGACGAACACGCCGCTTGCGAGCGCGAAGTTGTGTGTTTCCGGCACTTCGATGTCGTATACGTCCATCCGTTCCACGATGCATTCAACTGAGACAATACGATGATTATAATTGAGAACTGCTTCCTTCGCGCGTGGCACATCGTCATCTATAGTGATGCCCGACTGTGTCTTGTCCGAAAGCTTGCGATACAGCGGCATTAGCGAATCATCGACCATCAGTTCCGCCGCCACCTTGTAGCCCCCGCTGCGTAGCATAAAGCGATGGTCTGGCGTGCAGGTAATCGTCTCGCCGTTGTCCAGCGTCACGCGGACGACTTCGACATTGTGCTTGGTGATGCGGGCATGCCGCGCACGCTCCAAGCCGATGGTGCCATCTTTTCGAATGGTATAGCAAAAGTGCTCTGCGCCCCGAGACTGCTCAGCCACCAGATCCTTGAAGCTGAGGTTGCGACCATCAGCTAACGCCACTTTTGTATCCCCCGAGAAACAACCGCCCGCAGATTCTCCTTCCACGATATAGATCTCACATTTGGATGGGTCTTTGTCCGAGCAGTCGGCCAGCTTGCCGGGCAGGCCGCCGGAGCCGAGAGCATTCTTGCGCCGCGTTAATTCTTTGGCCTTGCGTGCAGCCTCGCGGGCGCGCAGGGCTTCCGCCGCCTTCTCCACGATGGTCGTGGCCACCAGAGGATTTTCCTCGAAATACTCCTTCAAGCCCTCCGATACCATGGACTCGATGATGCCCCGGATGGCGCTGTTTCCAAGGCGGGTCTTGGTCTGGCCCTCGAACTGCGGATCGGGAAGCTTGACGCTGATGACTGCCACCAAGCCCTCGCGCAGATCATCGCCGCCCAGCTTCTCCTCATTCTTGAGCAGCTTATTTTCCCGGGCGTAGTCATTCACAGTCTTGGTCAGGGCCGCCCGGAAGCCCATAAGATGAGTTCCACCCTCACGGGTGTTGATATTATTGGCATAGGAGAATATGTTCTCGTTGTAGGAGTTGTTGTACTGCAGAGCCACTTCCACCTGCGTTCCATTCTTGCTGCGGGAAAAGTAAAGTGGAGGCTGATGCAGTGCCTCTTTGTTGGTATTGAGATACTCCACGAAGGACACGATGCCGCCCTCGTAGCAGAAGTCGTTCTCTTTCTCGGATCTCTCATCCTTTATGGTTATGCGCAGGCCGCGGTTCAGGAACGCCAGCTCCCTCAGTCGGGATGAGAGAGTGTCGAAGTTGTACTCGGTCTCCTCGAAGATGGTTCCGTCCGGCTTGAAGGTGACCGTTGTGCCGGTATGGTCCGACGTTCCCCTAACCTCGACATCGGACGCCACATCGCCGTGCTCGTAGCGCTGCCAGTAAATCTTTCCGTTTCGCCTGACTTCAACCTCCAGCCACTCGGAGAGGGCGTTGACCACGGATACGCCCACGCCATGCAGTCCGCCGGAGACGCTGTAGGATTCATGATCGAACTTGCCGCCCGCGTGGAGCACGGTCAATACGATCTCCAGAGCCGGACGGTTGAATTGAGGATGATTATCCACAGGAATGCCGCGCCCATCATCTTTGACGGAGACGCTGCCGTTCACATGAATGATAACATTGATCTCTTTGCAGTAGCCGCCCAGGGCCTCGTCCACGCTGTTGTCCACCACTTCATAAACCAGGTGGTGCAGCCCCAGGGTGTCTGTACTGCCGATATACATAGAAGGCCTGCGCCTTACTGCCTCAAGCCCTTCAAGAACCTGGATTTGGCTCGCATCATAGCCCGTTGCGTCGCTCAAAACTGATTATGCCCCCCGAATAATTAGGACCTTAATGAAATATCCTGAGAAGATATAAGCCTTTCCCTTTAAATATACCACAGATTCTATTTATTTTATAGATATGACGGCTCAATAGATTGCATACGGATATGGTTCATCATTCCCATCTCTTGATTAGGTTATCAATGGATAAAAATTTTTCTAATATTCAAAAAAAGCCACAAAGCCAAGGTCCGGATTCGAACCGGAGTGGTAATGCTCTGCAGGCATTTGCGTAGCCGCTCCGCCACCTTGGCAACAAGCCGTCTTGCGACACCAACCTAGATGGTTTTTCCTTTAAACCTCTTGCGGTCGGGTTCGTCTTATCAACCTCGAACGCTTGCCACCTCCATACCTATAAACCTTGCCTTTGCGGCAAAAAATATTCTCCGTAATATCGAATACGGATGACATTTAAGGGTGAATCATAGATCAATTTTGAAGATTCTGAATTGCTTGCTCATATTAAATCATAAATTTTCAAGAAATAGTAGCATTGGTGCGAAAAGTATTAATCTAGGAAGCGCATACAATGTTGCTTCCAGTGGGGGAAAAATATATGGTAATTGGATTAACAATGATCAAAGTTAGACCCGGCTATGAACGATCTGCATATTCCGATCTGCAAAAAAGGCCGGAGGTAAGAGATGTCTATCGTCTCTTCGGTGAGTATAACTTCTTCCTGGTTATGCAGGCGGAAGGAAAAGGCAAGTTCAACCAGATATTAAAAGAGATCAAAGACGAAGAGCTGGTAATCAAGACCGGCCCGGTCATGCTGACCAAAGATAATGACTTTGCGAATGTGGCCGCGGCGAAGACGGAACATGCCGTCGCTATCGGCTAAACGTTTTTGATATACGGCCTTATTCTATTTGTTTTCGATTTTAGGTATCAGAATGCGGCAGTTTGAACCGCAGCCCATAAGACGCAAGGTCTTCACTCCTTCGCGCAGCTGGGCTCCAGAATGGGCGCGAACTTGGTGCCGTAGTAGATGATGCCCCGATCGCCTTCTTTTCCCAAGATACGAAAGACGGGCCGAACGCGCATTCCTATCTTGATCTCACCGAGGCTGGAGACAATCTGCCCTGTAACCCTCGGCCCCTCATCGAGCTGAATGATGGCCAGGTTGTAGGGCGTGAGCATCTCGAAGTCCTCGGTGGCGTTGTATATAGTAGTATAGGTTACAATGGTGCCCGTTCCTTTGAAAGCATACTCTTCCAGGTGCGCTCCGCGGCGGCAGTTGGGGCACAGGTTCCTCGGCGGAAAGAAGTACTCGTTGCAATTAGTGCAGTGCGTTCCTTTGAGGTTGTACCTCTGAGGTATGCTTCTCCAAAATCGGGGAGCTTGTGTTGTCATTTTGCCTCGTGAAATGCCTTATAATTCGATCCTGTAAGATCTACCTGGTAAATTCTACCTTGTAAATATGTGAACCAGAGCCGTTCCGCCCGAACCGCCCACGTTATGGGCCAGGCCCACTTCCGCCTCTTCCACCTGGCGTCGACCGGCTTCGCCGCGCAGCTGCAGGGCAATCTCATAGGCTTGCTTAATTCCGGTCGCGCCTACGGGATGGCCGCAGGCTTTGAGTCCGCCGGAGGTGTTGATGGGCAGGTTTCCGCCAAGTGCAGTGATCCCGTCCTCCGTGGCCTTTCCTCCCTGGCCTTTCTCCACGAATCCAAGATCCTCAATGGCCAGAATCT
>RPOO01000079.1 GCA_003857025.1 Methanothrix sp. | reverse complement strand
GTTTGGGGCTGACCACTACACAGTGAATCTCTTTTAACACCGTCTCAGGGATGATATTTGTGCCATTGGTTTCGACGTGAATCTCTTTCCCGTGGGCCTTGAGAAGATAGATCAGTTCCGAAAGCTCAGACAATTGCAGCGTCGGCTCTCCACCTGTGATGATCACTCTGTCTCCTGCGATCATCTTTGCCACAACGGGAATTGCCATTTCCGTCCAATGCGTGTGGTCTGTGTCGCATCCGCTGCATCTCAGGTTGCAGCCCGCCAGCCGGACAAAGGTGGCGGGCCTTCCCATAGCCGGGCCCTCGCCCTGCAGCGAATTAAAGATCTCTACAATGCGCATTTTGCTATGATCCTCTCTTTGGTCATTTTCAGTTATCTGCTATCCATGCTACGTCATTTTGCATTCATTAATTTATGGCATGATCTGCAACATGATTGACAGTATCTTCCTGGAAACGACCGGAAAAGATTTAACTTTGTAATGTTAATTATTTAATGTTATAATTATTTGAGTCAGCCCCGATAATACGGTCCCGGTAATATTATTCAAATGCAGGTTAGTGGTGTGCCTTGATAAAGATAGGACTCGAGGTCAGTCACGAAAAGCTGCAACATGACCTCCTCATGCATCCAGCCAGATATTTTTTCATCATGATAGTGGACGGTCTGGCATATCTTTGCATTCGGACCTGCGACATCCAGGGAGAAGATATCGCATCTCACGCAGTCGACGGGCTCATGGCAGACAATGACGGAAATCTCGTTTCCATCTTCAGAGATGAACTCGAAGATTCAATTATCGAGATTCGCAACAGTAGAATCTCTTCACTCGAAGCGGACGAATACCCCATCTCCGCGCATTTGGCATGGCTCATCTCGGCGACGCCGGGCCTGATCGATTGGATTCTTTCGTGTATTGTGAAAGACGGCAGGAATATCGTTCTCAACGCTCTTTCGGATCTAGAAATCTGCACTTAATTGCAAAGCGTTTTTAAACATTGATTGCATTTAATTTTGCAAAATTGAACGAAGAGCCAATAAAGGCATTTTGGAGAGGTCATGTTCATAAAGGATTTGGCAAAATGCCCAGAGTTTACGGCTTTAGACAACACACATCTCTGCGAATTGATGCATCCTTCCCAAGATGGCGTGAATATACCCTACAGCATTGCCTTTGCAGAAGTGATGCCGGGCGAATCGTCTCTCTCCCACAGGCTGAAGACGTCCTCCGAGGTTTATTTTATCTTAGATGGAGTGGGCGAGATGCATATTGATGAAGAACAAGCACAAGTCTCGCCCGGTCAAGCGATCTTCATTCCGCCGGGCTCATGGCAGTTTATTCGCAATATCGGATCGACTGACCTGAGAATTCTCTGCGTAGTTTATCCAAAATGGCAAGCTGAAGACGAGGAGATTCGCGAGGCGGGAATATGAGTGAGATGAGTGAGATGAGTGAGATGAGTGTGCAAGTGAAAGGAGGGCGATATGCAGCTTCAAGACGATTGGGGAAAATGGAGAGAAGAACGGCAGACGAATGACGCAGATCTAAGGAAAAAAGCTGCTCAAGTTGCGCAGGAGCGCCGGGGCCTCGGTCTGGATGGATTAGTAGGAGGCCTCCAAGCAGTCATCATCAACACCGAGCCGCAATTGCAGCAGGCAGCAGCCGAAGAGCTGATGAGGTACACCGGCCTTGAGTATTGGGAAGCTTTTCAGGATTCCGATCAGAGGACCATCGTCCTCAAGACTCCAGGCTCTTCGGTCATTCTTTCTGAAGGCTTTCATTCGACAGACTTTCTCATCCGTTCCAGGTTGCAGGGCGAAAATCCCTTTCGGCTGATCAATTCCGCGCCGAAATCGCGAGACCTGCCGAGCACCCGGCTTGAGACCTTCGTGTTCGAAACCAGCGACATCGATAGGTATGTCGCTATCCAGCAATCCAGAGGCATCCGGTTCCTGACCGGCGACGTCCAGGATTTTGGCAATTACCGTTTCATCCAGACGGAACCGTCCGCATTTACCGGGAACTCTTGCGGCTTTCTCCAATGGACCGGCGAGCGGGCAGAGAAGGGCAATTATTTCGCGAAAGACTCCAATCCGGTGGACTTGAAGCTTTTTAAGCCAGATCTTGTTCACCTGAAAAACATCCGCTGGCTGGATCATGCCGCCACCAGGGTCAAGGCTCAGGAGAGAGATGCGGCCATCCTCGAATTCATGAACCTCACCAACTACAGCTTCGACTTCGCTATCTATGTGCAGAGCTTAAACTCCATCACCAGCGTGGCACGTCTATCTTTGCAGGATTTTGCTATGGTCTTCACCTCCGGGATCGCTCCATATGTCAGCGACGAGGCATCCGGCCCGACTGAGAAGTTCATCCAAAACTATGGAACTCGCGTGCATCACATCGCATTTCAAACGGAGGAGATCGATAGGACATTCCAGGCATTGAAAAGCGACGGCCTGAAGTTCTTGGTTGAGCTGGTGGGATCGCCCGAGGAGGGCTTGAAGCAAACCTTCACGGAAGGGTCGAAGAACACTCTCTTGGTGACTGAGTACATCCATCGGTACGGCAGCTTTAATGGCTTCTTCACCAAATCCAATGTAACCTTGCTCACGGCGGCAACCGGAAAGCAATGAATAAATGGGGGCACCTATATTCAGGGAATGACAATTGGGATTTCGAAGAGATATTTCGAAAAGATATTTGAAGGGGGATAATAAGACGAGGATAGTGTCACTGCGATTATTATGTTTGTTACTATGCTTTATTCTGATTCCCATAGCCTCCCTAGCTGCCCAGGATGAGGCCTATGGAATTGTTACAAATGTTGTTGATGGCGATACCTTCGATATAGCCATAGAAAAAGGCGATGCGAGAACAACGTCGGACGTGGAGCGGGTCAGGCTCGCGGATGTCAATTCGCCGGAGATGGATACGGCACGAGGGCCTTTAGCTCGCGATTTCACCTTTGCCGTGCTCATGAATAAAAGAGTTTACCTGGATATCGATGACCAGTCGAGCAACGGTCGCGACACTTACGGCAGGCTGATCGCCGTTGTCTATCTCACCGGATTTTACGGCCAACCGCTGACTTCGCCAAACTTCAATCGCTTGCTCGTCGACTCCGGTCATGCCGAGCTTAACAACTTCACCAACAACGAGTTCGTTCCGTCAAATTGGTGGTCTGCAGAGTCTTCTGGAAATGGCCAGCCGATCAATACCGAGCCTCTGGAAGGATTCGCCCAAGACCTGCTGGAGCAGCTCAAGCAGTCGGCAGGCCAGGAAGCAGACAAGGCGGCAAAGAATGCCTGGGAACAGCTCAAGAGACAGCTTTAGCGGCCACTTATCCGAAAGTAGTGGCAAATCTGGTCAAAATATGCCTAAAATATGCAATGCTAAGTGATTTAAATTTATGAATTGATGAGACAATTGATCAACCATTAAGTTTATATTCTAGCCTGCATAAATCGTTGATTGCCGTAGAACAGAACGGCAAAATTTGGTGCAGGAGACGAATCCAATTCGATAGGTCCCCGGATCGCCTCCAATAGCCCACATAGGAAGGTGTTTTTGATGAAGCTAGAGAATAAATTAGCGGAAGCCATGCAAGTCTATTTTGATCCGCCTGGAATTGAATCGCTTAATGTCGAACATGCTCTTTCTGCCATAGCTCCGATCATCCGGATCTCTGCAGGCTTTTTTAATTCGGGGTGGCCGTGATGTTTACAATCACAATGTACGGCTGCTTGCTTTCCGACGAGCTTTTAGGTCTGTCGGATTACTATGGCGCGGTTTTAAGCAGGAGAGGGCTCGCAAAGAGAGAATGCGAGTTCAGAACCAGTAAGCTCAGCCTGATCCTTGACTTCATCAGAACCATTGGCATTCCGGAAAATATTAAAACGGAATTGTCCTCGGCAATCATCCACGCCTGGAGGCTTCAGGTTCCTGAGCAAACGCTTGTGCAGAGGGAAGAGGAATTGAAAAAAGTCGTCGGAAGCCTAAATAGCATCAAGAGCGTTGCCAAATGGATGGAGCTGTGCAAAGGCAAGATCAGCGCATCGCAGATCAATTTCAAAGTGCTGTCCGATCTTCCCATCTCCCCCTGCGACCTTCGATCAGAGGATGTCCCGAAGGTTTACGATCTGCTCAAAGAGGTGCGAGAGTGCTGCATTGCGATTACCGACCGCAGCCTCATGCCAACGGCAGAGGCCAGCCGATCCTAAATTAACAGTGCACCATCCTTAGTTTGGATGCAAATTCTCTGGTCCGAAATTATTCGCGGATCGTGAGAGACTCAATTATATTTTTATATTTTATAAAATTTAAAAGCAATTGCTTGAGGCAAAATCAAATAAAATCAATCCAGCAAACAGATCTGATTATTTATAAAGACGATGAAACAGTTAAATATCTTCTAAAACAAATTTTCGTTCAATCTAAGAGACCTGGGAGGTCATCAGGCAGATGTCGAATAAATTCATCTATTCTTTTTCATTGGCCGCGTTGATGATTTTGCTGCTCTCAGCAAATGGAATCGCGGCCAGCGGAAACACTACAAGCAATGTCACAGGCGAAAGGGCATCCGCGGACTTGAACGGCGATGCCGCATTATCTCTTCTGCAACTGCAGTCCGAGATTCAAGGCAAATTGAGCGATTATGATGCTCTTGCCGAAAGGGCTGCCGTCCAGCTCTCCGGCACCGGACTCGATGGAGAAAAAACGCGAGAAGTCTTGCGCGGCCTGGCCGACTCCGGATTCAATGAGGCTACAATCATAAGCCCGCAAGCACTGATCGTTGCTGCAGAGCCCTCTGCCTACCAGGATTGGGTTGGCGCGAATATCAGCGATCCGGGATGGGCTGAGTTCCTCAAGAGCAAATCTCCGTACCAGACGAGCGTATTTCCCGCCGTCGAAGGCTATGATGCAGTAGCGCTTATACATCCAATATTTTCGCAGGCAGGCGAGTTCTCCGGCGCTCTCAGTGCATTGATTAAGCCGGGAGAGTTCATGAAAGGCATAATTGATCCAAAGCTGAGCGGCACACCTTTCACCGCCTGGATCATGCAAAAAGACGGCCTTATCGTCTACGATGCCGATCCAAGCCAGGAGGGCTTGATGCTCTTCCAGGACCCGATCTACCAGCCGTATCCGTCTCTTCTGGAGATAGGCCAAAAAATGGTTGAGAATCGTTCCGGAAAGGGAAGCTACTACTTCCTCAATAAGGAGCACAACCAGAACGTCACCAAAGACATCTACTGGACAACCGTAGGCCTGCACGGATTCGAATTTAGGCTGGCATTGATCCACATTGTGAGCTGAGACCAAGTCTTCAGCTCAAGCTTCTTTTTTTGGTCTTGGTCTCACTTAATGCAGTCCGTCTTGCTTGTTTCGATCTTCAGCCCATCATTGTCAACTTTGGTTTCGATAGCGACCTTCAAGCCCAGCGGCTCGATTATGCGTTCGATCTCCTCGCGACCTCGCTTGGTAACGATGGCGATGCTCGGCCCAACCGAACTCATGCCCACAAACTCAAGGCCGCTCTCTCGCAATAAGCTCATGTTGCGGTAGATCTCAAAGCCATGGTGCTCCACCTCCGCCCTCTTCGAGCCGCGAAACTCGATCTCCCAGATAATGTCGCCTATCTTCTTGAGGTCATCTCTCACAAGGGCCGGGATGAGGTCCATGAGCAGGAAGTAGGCCTTCAGCTCCCGGTCCTGATAGTCCAGGTTGCGGGCGCGGTTCATGAGCAGGTCGAACTCAGATCTTCCGGCAGAAGAAACGACTGTGGGCGGAATGACGATGAAGACATTCTTCCCTTCGGCAAAGCGATGGCGAAATGCCAGAGCCAGCTCATCGCCCATGATGACCATGCCGCCCAGCGTCGCCGCGGCGGGCCCCACGCCAGTCTCAAAACCGCGCGTCACCCTGCCGTCTTCCGTCTCCTCAACGTAGTTGTTACCGAGGAGCAGGCGGATCTGATCCGAAGTCAGCGGGCCGCCGAGGGCAGTGTTCATGGCGTGGCCCAACGCCAGGAGAACCGAGCCCGTGGAGCCGAGGCCGACGTGCTTTTTCTCGTGATCCTGGATCTTGATCTTGAAGCCTCCCCGGTAGCCGACGCTCTTGCAGAAGACTATGACGAAATGGCGGATGATGGGCTCGCGGGAGTATTCGATGGTGATTTCTTTTGCCGTGCACTCGACCTCCGCCGAGCAGTATATCTGCAGGGCAAAGCCCGCTCCGCCACCGCCTGCCCGATCCGGCGCAAAGCGGTTCATATCGAGCACTGTGAGGTGAATTCTTCCCGGTGCTACGGCTTTGACCGTTCCTGAGATGGGCGAGAGGCTGCATTTCTTCTCCAGGCGCAAAGGCTGGATGCACTCTCCAGGCAGAAACGGCTGGAACTCGTACTCCACCAGATCCAGGTCGCCGCCGCGAATCTTCATCTTGGCCACGTCAACATCCCCTGCAAAGTGATTAACAAGTCCGAAAGCCAATTTGGCTAAGCCGAGCGGTCGAAGAAGATGCTCTTTCCCGATGCCTTGAGGGGAATGGCGTAAGCGACGCGGCAGCCTTCCAGCCATCCCAAATAGAGCGCTCCAACTCCGGCAGAGAACATGATGCGGTTATCAACATTATGCAGGCTGGCGGTCTTGGCTGCGGAACCGAGAGCAATGCCAAGGTCGGCCATCTTGATGATGCAGCAGGGTCCTCGGAAAGGCTTCTCCAGGGATTCAACAGCTTCCTGCGCCTTAAGCATCTCTTTGCAGGTGGCAAAGCCGCAACCTCCGCAGTCCAGGCCGACGATGGCCTCGCTCCGGCAGCCGATGACGACGCATGCATCGCTGTTCTCCAGGTTTCCTGCATCCCTGGTAAAGAATTTCATGCCGAAGACCTCGCTCAAGCGGCGAGTCTCTGCCGCCAGCTTCAGCAAATCATCTCCAGTCACAATTTTGATCTCAATGGAGTCCTGGCCGCGCCCTTTGGGAGCGGTGCGGGCGGAGAGGGCCATCAGCTCTGCCACCATTTCCACTGCTTTGGAAGACATGCTGGAGGGATGGGCGAATTTGTATTTATAGATTTGAGGGATATCAAGTGCCTATTTTATTTTCCCCTTCCATGCGGGCACACATACAGACACATCCCGCACACGCCATAGCCCGTCTTCTTCTCCAGATCCTTCATGTACTGCTCGCACTTCCGGGCGTCGTATCTCGCCTCTCGCGGCTCGTCTTCCCGAAAAGGCCGCCCGGTAAACGCAGCCTGCGGGCAGATGTCCACGCACTCTTTGCATTCTTTGCAGCGCTCCTTCATCGGCGAGCCCGTCGGCTGCAAGGGCGCGTCGGTCAGCACGCTGGCCCAGCGCACGCGCGGCCCCGCCTGGGGAGTTATGAGCAGGCAGCTCTTGCCGATCCAGCCAAGGCCCGCCAGGTGGGCTGCCAGCTTGTGCGAGAAGGTCGCAGCAATTCGATCATCGAACACGGCGCGCTTCGAGGCAGGGATGGGAAAGGTCCTGTAGTCCTGGCGCTGCAAAGAGCCGGAGACGCGCAACGCGATGGTATCGAGAAGGTCGTTTGCCATATCGTAAGCGTAATGCCTGTACTCCATCGCCACCGGCTTTTCTCCTCTCCTGGGAAGTTGGTCCACTACCGGGTTGAGGAGAGCAACGCCGATGGAAACGGCTCTGGGATATTCGGCCACTTCCCGTCCGCCCTGCCATGCGATAAAATCCCTGGCGGGAGCAAGATCCGCCACCCCAAAGAAGTCTGCGCCCAAATTCATTGCCATCTCGCGAATCTTATCATCCAACTGCATAGCCGGATAATTCTGCCGTTGATCAATAATAATGGCTGCGGGTGAAGCATAATGGCCGATGGTGAGGATTGCTCGGCAGCGAAAGCTATTATTGCAATGGAGTTCGAAGTGAATGGCCCGGTCCTAAAACAGCCGGCGATTCGATAATGTGGTCGGCACCTCAATAATATGATCGCAGAAATATGGAGTCAATGTAAAAATGGCGATAAAAAAGGCAAAGGCAAAAAATGATGCCATTATGACCGGCATCCTCGTTACCAGATTCAAGATGGGCCAGATCAATGTCGAAGATCTGGAGAAGATGGCGATTGATACCACAAAAGCTGAGAGATGCTCCGCAGCGAAGCGGGTGCTGGAAGGGATCAGGGACGCGCCCATAATCCCCGTACCCTAATTCAAGGCTGTTATCCGCAGCTTTTATTCGCAGCTGTGATTCACCGGCTCAGATTCACGGCTTCCTTATGCTCCATTTGAGAAGCAGGCCGTCGTCTACCTCTTTTGCACAGAGGAGTTTCAGCTTGGGAAAATCGCATCGATAACCGATCCCGTCTACCAGGGTTGGGGCCTCCTTTCCGCCAATTATCATAGGCCCCACGTAAACATAAAGCTCGTCCACCAGGCAACATTCGATCATAGACCAATTGAGGGTGGCTCCACCTTCTACCATGAGCCTCTTCACGCCTCTTTGGAATAGATGAGACATGAGCTGCGGCAGGCTTACTCGCTCCTCTCCGCATATTATGATTTCGCATCTCTTGCCAAGCATCTCCAGCCGATCCTGCATAGCTGCCTGAGAGACGGCCAGCAAGCAGCCGGGCCCAAGGACGTTAGCGTCCGGCGGCGTTCGGGCCAGGCTGTCGGCGACCACGCGCAGAGGGTATTCCGGCTTTCCTTGATCGACTCTCTTCATTCTCAGGTCCTTTGATTTTAACCGAAGGCCGGGATCATCGGCCAGGACTGTTCCCACACCGACCATAACCGCATCGCTCTCGGCTCGCAAGAGATCGACCCTCGCATTGTCCTCTCGCCCAGATATGCGGACCTGCTCCTGCAAAATAGAGCTGATCTTCCCGTCGGCGCTCATGGCGCTGTTGATGAATACAAAGGGCCTTGGCATCATCTCACCGCTTTTTTTTAGCGGATGCCAGGAGAAGCTAAATAACTTCCCAGAGCTATTTTCTTGACGATGGCTCGATCTCGCGAGATTCTGATTGCCGGGACCATAATTTACGGCGACGATTTCACTCCCCGTCAGGGCTACCTTTGCATCAGTGATGGGATCATCAAAGAGGTAGGCGATGAAAATGTCGAGGCTGACTTCAGGGGTATCGTCTGTCCGCGCTTCGCAAATGCGCACGTCCATACCGGCGACTCGGCTCTCAAGGACCCGCCGTTCCTGCCGCTTTGCGACCTTGTCGGACCCGGCGGCTTGAAGCATCGCTTTCTGGCCGAGGCTCCGCGCAGCCGGATCGTGGAAGGAATGAGGCGAAGTCTCCAGGATATGGCGGCCACAGGAACTTATGCATTTGCCGATTTCCGGGAGGGCGGGCCGGACGGCGTCGAGATGCTGGTAGAGGCGCAAAAGGACCTGCCTCTATTCTCTCGCATCCTGGGCCGGCCCGCAACAGGGGAGACGGATGTCTCCCGAAGATGCTGGGGCTTTGGCATCAGCAGCACACGAGATCACGATCTTTCCCGGCTGAAGGCCGCCGCAAAAGTTGCGAGGAGCAAAGATCAGCATATCGCCATTCACGCCGGAGAGGCGGGAAATGACGATATCGATGATGCGCTCGCTCTTGAGCCGGACTTCCTGGTGCATTTGAACAAGGCAACGGATGATGATTTGAAGAAAGTTGCCGCCGCATGCGTGCCGGTGGTGGTCTGCCCCAGATCCAATCTGATGACGGGTGTGGGTCTGCCGGATATCAAGAGGATGACGGACCTCGGCATCACGGTCGGCGTGGGGACTGATAACGTCATGCTCAACTCGCCGAATATGTTCGAAGAGATGCAGCTCATTATCAAAGCGTTATTGCATGACGATAGACAGGTATTTAAGATGTGCACGCTAAATGGTGCAGAAATAATGCAGATCGATCAGAAGGTCGGCTCGATCCGGGAAGGAAAGGAGGCGAAGTTGATGGTCTTGAATGAGAATTCCAATAATTTATGGGGGACCATTCAACCGCTGGACAGCGTTGTGCGCAGAGCCGGAGCGTCTGATATAATAAAGATATTTTAGGAGTAAATCATGTTTGAGAAGATTCTAGTGGCAACCGACGGATCGGAGCACGGCACAAGAGCCGCCAAAGTGGCAATAGAGCTTGGCAAGATCTCAGGAGGAACGGTTAGTGTCATTTATGTGGCGGACACGAACCGGACGAGCCATCTGCCGGACGATATGCTTCTTTTCAGCATAAGGGAGCTTCTCCTCAAAGAAGGAAAGGAAGCGGTAAAGCAAGTAGAAAAATTAGCCAAGGATGCCGGTTTGAAATTTGAGAGCACCATAATAGAAGGCAATCCGGGTAGCGAAATCATCAGCTATGCGGAGAAGTCAGGCATGAACATCATCGTCATCGGTACTGTAGGTCGAACGGGCTTGGATAAATTCCTCCTCGGCAGCGTAGCCGAGAAAGTGGTCCGCAATTCCAAGATTCCTGTTTTAACGGTTCCTAAAGAGTAGGCCAATAGGCCAAAGAGTAGGTAAAGCCAAGGAGTAGCCTGAATATGCTCGTAAAGGATGTGATGGTCCGGGATGTGGCGCAAGTCACCATTCCCGGAAGCAGAGATGATGTCTTGAAGACCCTTCAGGAAAAGATGGTCTCAGGCGTTCCTGTAGTGAAGAAGGGCGAGGTCGTGGGCATGATAACCAGAACCGATCTGCTCAAGAATCGCGAGGAGGATCAGACAGCTCTGCTCATGTCCCGCGAGCCGATAGTAATCAGCCCCGACTGCAGCATAGTCGATGCATCTCGGCTATTGGTTCGGCACGGCATCAGAAGGCTTCCCGTAGTTGAAGACAAGAAGCTTGTAGGCATCATCACAATTGCCGACATTGTCCGAGTGGTGGCGGGCCTCAATATCAAGGAGAGCATAGAGCAATACCTGGAGAAGGAGACGGCAGTTCTCTGGAGCGAGATGCCCCTGCCCGTAGCCGGTGCCATAATGGAGTTTGCGGCTGTGGAAGCATGTCCCGTCGTCGATACGAACCTAAAACTGGTGGGCATTATCTCCGACCGCGATCTCATCAAGGCCACGGTTATTGAGGACTCGGTGGAAAAATCCGACATGTCCAGCAATGACGGAGAAGATACCTGGATGTGGGATCGCGTTATGCAGACCATCAATCGGTACTATACAGTCTCCAGGATTCAGCTCCGCAATATTTTGGTTCGCGAAGCGATGGTAGAGCCAATTGTAGCTTTTACGAATACAGAAATCAGCGAATGCGCGGCCCGGATGCATAAGATGCGAATAGACCAAATGCCGGTTGTCACGTCCGGCCAGAAGCTGATGGGGATGCTCAAAGATAGAGATATCTTGCTTGCACTTATCGATTCTTGTGAGTAAGATACCTAATATTTGTCTCTTTTATTCGTAGTTTATTAGCATTTATTTTTTGGCTCGATCCAAAAGATTTTTAATCTTCAGTAGTGAAGATATGTGCGGAGAGATGAAAATGGGCGAGTTATATTCATTGTGTGCCATTCTTGCTATAATGTGCTTCTTTTTGCTTCAATGTGCCCATTCCATTGAAGCGTTGTCTTTTCGAGAGAAGGAACCAGGTCGTGTTCGTTTTTTCGATGAATGCGGTGTAGGCAGACGTTGCGTTTATCGTCTGAAGGGGTTATTATGAAATATATATTATTAATCATGGTCGGTATTCTAGTGCTAGCATCCAGTGCCGTTGGCGCTTCCTGGCATGGCAGTGTCGGGACAGATTCCGGCATATGGGCCATCGAGAGAGAGAGCAGCAATCTGAGCTTTGATTACGAGCAGAGTGTTTCAGGCCAGATAGCCTCCGTTGATTATCGGGGCAGGACGCTAAACCCCTATCATTCCCTTTACCAGAACCTGGATGTAAACGATGTGCGCGTTAAAGAGAGAACCGCTGCCCTAAAAGGTGTTTTCAGCTCCGATGAGCTTCTTAGGGTCCGGTCCAGCATAGAAGAATCCGTGAATATGGCCCTCATTAAATCTGCAGGCTCCGACGCTTATGATATCGATTTCTACGAGCTATGGCCGGTCAGGCTCAGCTACAACAAGAGCATGACGTATTCTGGAGTGGGTATCAATAACCGTGAGTCCTTCGGCAATAACCAGGATTACGTGGGTGCCGGTTTCCTTTACAACAAAGAATTCTCAAAGGAGCGCAACGTGAAGATGAGCCTGGATCGCCTCAATGCCTCTATCATAGCCACGGATGCGTCCATAGGCTCCAGTGAGGTCAAGGCTACCAGAGATACGCAGTATAAGCTGCAGACGCACAGCACGGGCATCGCCGTCTTCAAGTGGCATCAGGTCGACGAAGACAATGAGGAAACAAACATCGGGGATGAGCGGTTCGTGGGTGTATTTGACATCGC